>JAEUQD010000519.1 GCA_016789925.1 Bryobacterales bacterium
CGATTCCGGCGGAGTGGGCCGCCGCGAGCCCGTCGGCGATTTGCACCGCGATGTCGAGCAACTTGCGCGTGTCGCCGGGCGGCCTCACCGGCTCGCCGTCGACATACTCCATCACCAGGTAGTTGTCGCCGACGTCGTGAAGGGTGGCGATGTTGGGATGGTTCAATGCGGCGATGGAGCGGGCTTCGCGCTGGAAGCGGTCACTGAAGGCGGCGTTCGAGAACTTGATGGCGACTGTGCGGTCCAGGCGCGTGTCGCGGGCTTTCCACACTTCACCCACGCCGCCCGCACCGGCGGGCGAGACGAGTTCGTAGGGACCAACCCGGACGCCGGGTTTCATCGCTTCCATGGCCACAGCCTTTCCAGGAACGTCCGCGGCGGCTGGAAGCCGTCGAGAATTCAGATGTCGCCGTCCTGATCGAGGACGGAGAGCGCCAATGACTTGCCATCGGGCGCTAATGAAAGGCGTGACCCGGCAAGGGGACTCGCCGCTCGCAGGTTGGGCAGCGCAGCCAGTTGCCGTTCCGCGCCCGACGCGAGGTCGATCTGAAACAAACCCGCACCTTGCGCCAACCGTCGGACTCCATAGAGCGACTTCCCATCCCAGGACCACGCCATGCCGCCCGTGAGTCCGGGAGTCGAGCGGCTCTGCCCGCCGTCGGGAGCTATCAGTTTAGTAGCGGCTTCGGAGTCACAGGCGATCCACTCGCCGGCCGGCGACCAGGCGGGCGACCCACAGCGTCCGTCGTGAAGGATGACAGGCGGCTCGCCGCGTCCCACCCGGAGTTTTGCCAGCACCGTTGGCTGAGCCAGGCGCGTGTGCAGGTAAGCGATCCATTGGCCATCGGGAGAGAAGGTCGCCGCATAGCCTCCTTCGGTCGCGCCGCGGGCCAGCCGCGCTGGAGCGCCTCCGGTCACTGGCAGTGTCCAAAGCGACAGTCCGTCCTCGCAACCGGCGCAGGTGAAAACCAGACGGTCACCCTGCAGGGAGAAAGCCAGCCAGGAGATGGTGACGAATCCTCCCGCGGCCGGAAGGTCCTTGGCAGTCAACAGCACGCGCTCGTTCACGCCTTCGCGGTCGCGCAGGATGATTTCGTTGTGGCGCGCGAAAGCAAACTGGCCGCCCCGAGGCGACCAGGCGACCGAATGCTGATCGACTTTGGCGGGCGCCAGCGGACGCTCGCCTGACCCGTCCAGCAGGATTTCTCGCAGGGCGAAGCCATGGGTCTGGGTGACATATGCCAGGCGGTGCCCGTCACGCGAAACTGCCGGATCGGTGAGCGGCGCGGGCGCGGGCAGCAAGGGTGAGGTCTCGCCCGTCTCGATATCGAGGAAATGAAGCCCCTGATCGCCGCCGTGCCACGAGAAGGATGGCATGACAGCGTGGCGCGCGCCGGGAAGTAGGCTGACGCGGGGCCCGGGAGTTCCCGTGAGTTCCCGGGCGCGGCCATCCGGCCAGATCTGATGGAGCCGTGCGCGCGAGTTTTCCTCGGGATTCTGCGCCAGCAGGAAGCTGCCGTCGAGCGACCAGTTCAGGGTGGGAGGCGTGAGGCAGCAAGGCAGCGGCGGCCCGATCGGTTTCGGCTTGGCGCCGGGAGGCGCCGACAGCGCGACACGCCGCACAGCCCGCCCGTTCGGTGCCTGTTCTTGCACGAAGACGGCCAGCGTCTTTCCGTCCGGCGACATCGCCGGGATGCCGGCCCTGGGCCCGTCAAAACCGTCGTCGAGGCGCACTGGGTCGCCGCCCGCGCGAGACACCCAGGCGATAAAGCCCGGAGGTTCAGTCCGGTCCTGGTAGTAAATCCGTTCGCTGTCCGGTGACCACGTCGCGCTGAGGAATGTGCGATCCCGAATGAGGGCCACCGGCGCGCCGCCCTGCAGGCTCTTCACCATCAGACGGCTGCGATTGCCATCGTTGATCTTGTAGGCGATCGAACGGCCGTCGGGCGACCAGACGGGATCCGTTTCATTCTCGTTGGTGATCGCAAATGGTGTGAAGCGGTAACGCGGCGGAGCACGTGTGCCGAATGCTGCGTAGAGAATGGCGCCGGCCACCGGCAGAGCGATGGCGGCAAGCGCAACGGGAATCCACCGGCTCGGGCGGGCCGGAGTATCCCCGAGCGGCCGCGAAGTGGCCACGACTTCGCTCAGCCGTCCGCGCAGGCTCGCCAGTTCCAAATACAGCCCGCGCGTGGTGTCGTAGCGATTCTCGGGATCCTTTGCGAGGCACCGCTCGACAATCCAGCGCAGCGGGGCTGGAACGGCTGGCGGCAGCGGTTCCGCCTCGTCGCGGATGATCGCGGCCATCAGATCCGCCGCGGCCGCATGCGGGAAGGCTCGCTTGCCCGCGAGGAGTTCGTAGAGGATCAGCCCGAAGGAGAACTGGTCGCTGTGCGTCTGCACCGAT
>JAEUQD010000546.1 GCA_016789925.1 Bryobacterales bacterium
TCCACGCCGCTGATGATCTCGACGCCGAAGGGCGACCAGTTGATAAGCACGGGCGGCCATCAGACGGTCGCCTACGACCCTGCCACTGGCAAGGAACTTTGGCTTGTCGAATATGGCGATGGATTCTCCAACGTGCCGCGCCCTGTCTATGCCGGCGGGGTCGTCCTCCTCTGTACCGGCTTCTACAAACCCGAACTGCTGGCCGTGCGGCCCGATGGTTCCGGTAACGTGACCGGAACGCACATCGCCTGGCGAGTCGGCCGTTCCGTCCCGCTCACGCCATCGCCGATTATCGTCGGTCAGGAGGTGTATATGGTGTCGGACAACGGAATCTTGACCGCGCTTGATTTTAAGACGGGGCGTATCCATTACCAGGAGAGGCTGGGTGGTAACTACTCGGCCTCGCCGCTTTCCGCCGACGGGCGCATCTACCTTTCCAGCGAGGACGGAGACACTCACGTCTTCAATCCAGGGACCGAATTTAAAAAAATCGCCACAAATCGCCTCGACGGTCAACTCTTCGCTTCGCCTGCGGTTGCCGGCAAGTCCCTGATTTTGCGAACCGATTCGGCTCTCTACCGGATTGAGGAGAAGTAATCTGGCACGGAGCGAGCGGGTTGTATGCATCGTCGACTGGGGTAAACTGGGAGATGGACGCCCGTCCGCGCCCAATCAGCCAACAGGAGCAGTGAATGCCGAGCGACACGCTCACGATAACCGATAACCGGACTGGAAAGACGTACGAGATTCCGATCGCCGATGGGACGATTCGCGCCACCGACTTACGGCAGATCAAGACCAGCGCCGATGATTTCGGCCTGATGCCTTACGACCCGGGTTATATGAACACGGCGTCGTGCCGTAGCCGGATCACCTACATCGATGGGGACGCAGGCATCCTGGAGTATCGCGGATATCCGATCGATCAGCTGGCGGAACATTCGACCTTCCTGGAAGTCGCTTATCTGCTGCTGTATGGCGAATTGCCGAACCAGGCGCAACTGCAAGATTGGACGAACCGCGTTACGTGGCATTCGATGCTTCACGAGAACGTGAAGAAGTTCATGGACGGGTTCCGGTACGACGCCCATCCGATGACCATGTTCGTGTCGACGGTGGCGGCCCTGTCGGCGTTCTATCCGGACGCCAAGAACATTTCGGATAAGGAGAACCGGCATAAACAGATCCGCCGATTGGTGGCTAAGGCGCCCACGTTGGCGGCGTTCGCGTACAGGCACCTTTTGGGCCGGCCTTACGTTTACCCGGACAACGACCTTTCCTACACCGGCAATTTCCTGAACATGCTGTTCCGGCGAGTGGCCGAGCCCCGGTATAAGCCGAATCCTGTGTTGGAACGGGCGCTCGACATTCTCTTCATCCTGCATGCGGACCATGAGCAGAATTGCTCGACATCGACAATGCGGATGGTGGGCAGCTCGCAGGCGGACCCCTATTCGGCCCTGGCCGCCGCCGCGTCGGCTCTGTATGGTCCTCTGCATGGAGGTGCGAACGAAGCGGTTCTCACCATGCTCCGCGAGATCGGGTCGAAGGACCGCATTCCCGAGTTCATCAAGAAAGTCAAAGCGGGTGAAGGCCGGCTGATGGGCTTCGGCCATCGCGTCTACAAGAACTACGACCCCCGGGCGAAGATCATCAAGCGGACCGCCGACCAGGTGTTCGAGGCGACCGGCAAGAATCCGCTGATCGATGTAGCGGTGGAATTGGAACGGATCGCGCTGGAAGACGAGTACTTCGTCAAGCGGCGTCTGTATCCGAACGTCGACTTCTATTCCGGGATCATCTACCAGGCGATGGGTTTCCCCACCGAAGTATTCACCGTGCTTTTCGCCATTCCTCGCACGATCGGCTGGTTGGCGCAATGGGAGGAACTGATCAACGACAACGAACAGAAGATCGGCCGTCCCCGGCAGATCTACCTCGGCGCGCGCACCCGGGATTACGTCTCGATGGACAAGCGCGAGGCCGTGATCGCCTAGAGCGACAGATTCAGGTGGCGGACGGTTTTGCGGAGAAAACCGTCCGTCATGCCCGCGATGTAATCGCAGACCACGCGGTGAGCGGCTTGCTCGCGAGCCAGCACGGAATAGGGCTCAGGCATCCCTTCCGGATTACCAAGAAAATATTCAAACAGCAGGGCAACCTGCTCCATGGATTGTTCCCTCTCCTGTTGGAGCGCGGCCGAATTGTAGACACTCCCGTAGAGCAGCCGCTTTAACTGTGCGGCTGTCTCGGATGGTTCGGGAGCCAGCCGCGCCAGGCGCTGGGGATGCCGCCGTACGTCGTCTAACGACTCCACTCCAGACCGGCGAGCCGCGTCGACGGTGCCCTCAATCAGTCCGGTTACCAGCCAGTCGATCAAGAGCCGCAGCCCTTCCAGGAACTGGATCCGCGGCGGTGAGCCGGGGAATTGGGTTTCGATCGCCTCCTGGATGGCGGCGGATCTAGGCACAGCCGCGCCGATCTCGTCAATGGTGAGCATGCCGGCTTCGAAGGCGTCGTCGAGGTCGGCCGTACAGTAAGCGATTTCATCCGCCAGGTCGATGAGTTGCGCTTCCAAGGGCGGACGCTGCCCCGGAAGATATTCGTCCAGCTCTGGAAACTCCCCCTGGTCGAAGTCCCGCGAATGTTTGGCCATGCCTTCCCGAACCTCGAATGTCAGGTTGAGGCCGGGAAACCGGGCATAGCGCTGCTCGAAGCCTTCCACCAGGCGCAGGGCGTGCAGGTTATGGTCGAACCGGTCGCCAAAGCGCGCCATCTGGCGGTTCAGTTCGGCTTCACCGGCGTGGGCAAATGGCGGATGACCGAAGTCGTGGGCGAGCGCCAGCGCTTCGGTCAGGTCTTCGTCTAAACCGAGCGTGCCCGCCACGGTGCGGGCAATCTGCGAGACCTCGATCGTGTGAGTCAGCCGGTTGCGGAAGTGGTCGGAGTTTGGTTCGGAGAAAACCTGGGTCTTGTCTTCGAGCCGGCGAAAAGCACGCGCGTGGACGATCCGGTCCCGGTCGCGCTGGAAGTCGTTCCGGTAGGCGTGCGATGGCTCAGGATAGCGCCGCCCGCGCGACGCGGCCAGCGGAAACCGCAGCCGCTCCAGCATGGAATCCTATTTCGCCGGAATCTCAGCCAGCAGTGAGGCCGCAATGCGCGCCACGGTCACGCGGGAATCCTTCTCATAGGGCGCGAGCAGTTTGCGGGCTTCGGCCGGATTCGTCGTCGCCAGCATCCGGACCAAGGCGAACGTCGCTTGCTCCTTGGATACCAGCGTGGTGGGGTTGGCGATCAACTCGCGAAGCAGCTTTTCGGCGTCGGCATTCTTGCCCTGCACCTGCAGCGTCTGCGCCAGCGACAACTTGGCGACTGCTGCGTAACCGCCGCTACCCGCCTCGACGGCGGCGCGGAAATGCTTCTCCGCTTCCGCGGTCTTGCCCGCGTCCGAGGCGATCGAGCCCATGGAGTAGTGGGCCACCGCAGCCTCGTTGGAACCGCCGTGTTTGGCGATAACGTTCTCAAAGGCCTTCTTAATCGCGTTGTCTTTTTCGGTCTGGCTGCCAAAGGAGGGGCGCGGATCACCCGGTTTCGGGGCGCCCACTACCGCGTCTTTCAACCGCAGAGCCGCAGACAGATCAGCCTGCCTCGTCTCGTGCTGTGATCTACGGAAGTAGTAGATACCTACACCCAGCACAATCACCAACAGCACGGCTACGCCGTACCGGATCACCTGCGTGCGATGCGCGGCTACGTATTGAACGGAATGGCCGACCTCAGTCGCAAATTTGTCGGTCTTGAGATCGTGACGCGTAACTCTATCCAAGGGAATACCTCTGCGTATCAGCGGCGGGGCACACTAAGAGTAGCGGCCACAATGCCAGCTATCAGGGTACCACGTGCGGCCGTCCGGCGGGCTTCTAGCCAGTGGAGGGCAAGTGGGGGAGGGCTCGCACGGGTGCGTTGCAATCCCCGACAATCGCTCAATTCTGCCCCTTTTCTCCCCCAAATTGGACGGAAAAGCGCTGGCAGCCAACGTGCTCTCTTCTAAGCAGTCAAGGAGACGCACTGATGCGAAAATATTCCTGGTTCCTGATCGCCCTCTTAGTCTTTGCCCTGTCGGCTGCTTTGGTGGCGCAGGACAAACCTACAATCAAGAACGTACCGCCCAGCAAGACTTCGGCCGCATCCGGCTCGGAGATGTACAGAGCTTATTGCGCCGTGTGCCACGGCGTGGACGGCAAGGGCAACGGCCCAGCGGTCCCCGCCCTCAAGAACTCTCCGGGTGACATGACGCTGCTCAGCAAGAACAATGGCGGCAAGTTTCCCGAACTGAAAGTGTACAACTCGATCCGAGGTGACGTCGGAGTCACCGCTCACGGTTCGAAAGACATGCCCATTTGGGGCGACGTGTTCCGTGACATGGGCCGTGGCGACTCGGCGCAAACGAGTCTCCGCATCCGCAATCTGACCAAGCACATTGAGTCGATGCAGAAGTAACAGTTACGGCAAGAGTTTGTAATCGGGTACTCCTCCGAACCTCGAGGCCCGCCTAAGGGCGGGCCTCTTTTTCGCATCAGGCCTTCGCGAAGATCTCTTTCATACGGCGGGCCAGCAGTTTCTCGTCGCCGGGTTCGTTCATGAACACGGTAAACTCGAGGCCCTGCTTCTTGGCGCGCAGACACACAATGCGCGGTTCGCCATCCTTGAGCGCCTGCTCAGCCTGCCGGGTGGTGAGGCCTCGCTTGGCCTCGTCCCATCGAACCTGTACCCGGTGGACGCGGCGGGTCCGGTCGAACGGAGCTTTGTCGACATCCAGACCCAATTTCTTGAACTCGGACATCAGGAACGCGGCTTGACGCTCGCACTCGCGGTCGAGCGCGTCGAAATCAAGCTTCACGTAGCGTTCGAGGGCGACCAGAAACCCGATCATCTCCTCGCGATTCACCTTCATGCCGCGGCCTTGGGAATCGGAATGCGGGCTGGAGTTCATCCACGCCGCCTTGATTAGATTTTTCGGCCCGGCGAGCAGGCCGCTGGATTGCGGTCCCCGGATATGTTTGCCGCCGCTGAGGGCAATGAGGTCAACGCCTTGTTTGGCCAGTTTCGGGATGTTCGGCCAGGAAGGCAGCATGTTGGCGGCGTCCACCAGCACGGGAACGCCCGCCTTCTTGGTCAGTTCCAGGCAGGACCCCAGCGGGATCGGCGTTTCCCACTCATAGTCGTGACTCGTGCCGCCCAAGTAGTACATCATGGCGACCTGCGGGGTGAGCGCGTTCGCCAACTGCTCTTTAGTCTCGACCTCGACGATCTTTACGCCTGCGGTCCGGACGGCGTGGTCGTATCCGTTGCGATGCCGCTTCTGGATGACCACTTCGGTCTTCATGCCCGTCAGATCCGGAAGTTGCCGTACTTTAACGTTGTCCTCGCCGGTCAGGCAGGCATACGTGCCCAGGGCGATGGCGCCGGCGCAGCCGCTGGTCACCATGGCGGCCTCCGTGCCGCAGAGTTCGGCGATGCGCGCCCCCACTTTCTCCTGGACCTCCTCGAGGTACACATAGTCTCGCGACGCCTCAGCCATCGCCTCATGTACTTCAGGCACCATCTTCGATGCGCCGAGGGTTGTCATCGTACCCTGGAAATTCACCAGGGGACGGATTCCCAACTGCGCATAAACACCCGCGGGTTTCTTCGCCGCCAGTCCCACCTTCGAAAAAGGCCAGACTGCCGCCGCTGCTTGGAGCCACAAACGCCGGTTAACCATGTGAGAATTAAATCATACAGCGGCTGATGAAGGGTGAAACGGTGCGGATGCAGCTCTCGTCTCGTGTGGCAGGTATGCGATTCTGGCTCGTGCTCGTCCTGCTCGCCTCGCCCCTGATGGCGCAGCCTGCATTCCGGAAACACTACATCACGATAGGCGGCGGCGGGGGTGTTCCTGGAGGCGAATTGCGAAACGGGCTGGCATCGAGTCCTGTTCTTCGGATTGGCTACGGCTACCGGTTCCACCGCTTCTTTCAGGCCGACTTCGGCCTCGACACCGTCTTTCACGCCGCCAAGATTCGCGACTACGTGTCCACCGATTTTGGAGATCTTCGGATCAAAGACTACCAGTACATGGTTCCACTCGGAGGGCGGGCCGTGCTCCCGGTTCTCGACAACCGGTTGCTCTTTTACGCCGGTGGGGGTGGCGCGTACCTCCGCTATCAGGAGCGCATCCGGCAGCCATTCGGGAATTCCAGTTTCCGCCTCGACTGCCCGAGCTGCCGCGCGCGGTCCGGTTGGGGCTATTATGCGCTGCTGGGTATGAGCTACGCGCTCGACCGTTCCCAGAATCTGCGCCTGGGTGTTTCCAGTCGCGTCTTCCGGGCCAACACGTCCGGCGACGCCTTCGGTCCGCTGCCCGCGTTCACCACCAAGGATCAATGGGTGAACACCGCGGCTGAATTCAGTTTCAGTTTCTGATAACCTCAACCGTTGTGATGACCCGGCGTGAAGCCTTGGCCTGCCTGGCAGGCACTGCGCTTGCTGCTCCTGCTGACCTTGTCGTGGAAACGCACGTCCACCTTTTTTCGAAAGACCGGAAGCGGTTTCCTCCCCATCCTTCCGGCATGAAAGCCGGTGTGGCCCCCCTGGAAGACTACCTCGTTTTCGCGCGCGAGGCCGGTATCGCCCACTCCACGCATGTCTCCGCCGAGCCCTACCAGGACGACATGCGGTACCTGGAATATACGCTTGAGAATGCGCCTCGGGGTTTTCTCAAAGGCACGATTCTCTTTGACTCCATCGGCGAAGATACGCCGCGGCGGATGGAGGCGATCGTCAAACGCCATTCCGGACGGATTGTCGCGATGCGGGTGCATTGCACGCGCGGACGCAATGAGCCGCCCACCACCGGCGGCATGCTGCGCGATCGCGACTTGCTGCACCCCAAGGCGCAACCGGTCTGGAAGAAGGCCGCGGACCTCGATATCGCGATTCAGGCCCACATCCAGCCTTACTTCGCGCCGCAGATCGAAAAGATGGGACGGCAGTTTCCCGGTACTCGGATCATCCTCGACCACTTCGGCCATGCCGGCGTCGGCGGGGCCGTGAAGACTGCGAATGGTTGGGTGCACGCCAAGGCCGAACTGGGTTATCACGACCCCAAGGAGTTCGACCAGGTGCTCCGGCTGGCGAAACTGCCGCAGGTGATTCTGAAGGTCTCTGGGCTTCAGTACTCGTCGCGCCAACCCTTCCCGCATACCGACATCCGTCCCTATGCGCGCCGTGCTTTCGATGCCTTTGGGCCGGACCGCATGGTTTGGGGTTCGTTCGGCAGCACCCTGGCCAGTTTTCGGGAGAAGGTGCAGATCTTCGACGCGAACTTCGACTTTCTTTCCGCGGCAGACCGGGCGAAGATTCGCGGATTGACCGCCAAACGCTTGTACGGGTTCTAGCTGGCCTTGCGCGCCACCAGCAGATTCGACGGAATCCGTTTGAAGCCGTAGCCGATGGGGAAGGTCAGCTTCTTCACCGATTCCTTTTTCTGGAAAGCCATCTTCAAGTCCTTCTGCTGCAGGTAGCGGAACGATCCGTAGGGCTTGTCGTAGTCTCCGTACAACTGAACCCGCCACGCCTGGGGATCGAAGAACCGGTAGGGAATTCCCGAATCGTCCTGTACCACGGCTGCCGACCGTGCAAGCACCTCTTCCCTGATCAGCGAGAAGGAGGGGTTGTGGGGCATATACGAAGTGGATTTGAAAAAGCTGGTGACAGGCTGGACACTCGCCAGGTAGCGCTGGAAAGCCTCGTTTTTGCTCAGCTTCGGGGTCGCCAGATTCGTAGAGAGATAAATCAACGTTCGCCGCTGCTGACCGTGGTCGTCTTCAAATTCGATGGCCACGCCTCGATTGACCACGCCCTTGGCGTCCTTCCGCCGTTCCACCAGTCGCCCGTTCTCGTCGAGCGTAACCAGGCGGTAGCCCAACACTCGATGCCCGGTGCGGACCAGTTGCACAAGGATCACCGGCAGCACGCCATCCGTGATCTGCCCACGTAATTGGCGGTCCATTTCCGCCGTGATGAAAAAGCTGCGCTGCAACAGCGACATCGTGGTCAGGCGCATCCGGGACAGTG
This sequence comes from Bryobacterales bacterium, assembly GCA_016789925.1. Taxonomy (GTDB): domain Bacteria; phylum Acidobacteriota; class Terriglobia; order Bryobacterales; family Bryobacteraceae; genus JADLDI01. The sequence continues at coordinate 8,119 of JAEUQD010000546.1, forward strand.
GCTTATTCATCGAAGCCGTGTGGAACTGCGCCCACCGCGGCATGCTTCCGGGCGGTTCCAAACCCACCAGAACGTAGACTCGCTTTTCGGGAAACAATGTCAGCGCGGTCAGCGCGTCGGGCCCGCCAAACGGATAGAAGAGGGTTCCACCGGAGATCGGCGCCCCGCTCAATTCGGTCTTCTGAAACTCGGCCATCGAGCTATGCCGTTCAGCTCGGAACAACGTCCACAACCGGTCGGATTCCCGCGTATGTTCCGCCCACCCTTCGGCCCGCTCCAACGGTTCGTAGAAGCTACCCTGCCGCGACGGCAGTCCCGCCATGAAACGGGCCAGATCGTCGGCCTCGCGGTCTTCCGCTACGGCGATCGGAGGCGGTGTGGCAGCGGCCGGCGCCGTGTTGACGGCCTGTACCGGGCCCTGGCGCTCGCATCCGGCGAAGAGACACACAAGCCCTGTCAGGGCGAACGGGAAGACCCAACGGCGATACACGGTTGATTCTATTCTACGCGTTACAATATCCTGCGTGCCGAGACTCGTTGCCGGAACCTCCGGATTTTCTTATCCGTCCTGGAAGCCGGCGTTCTATCCCGAGAAGCTGGCTTCGAAGAAATTCCTGAGCCACTATGCGACGCGGCTGAATGGCGTGGAGTTGAACTATACGTTTCACCGGCTGCCTTCGGCCGCCTCGCTGGAATCGTGGCTCGCCGATACTGCGCCCGGCTTCACATTCTGCCTGAAGGCTCACCAGCGGATCACGCACTTCCAGCGTCTTGCTCCCGGCGCGGAGTTCACGCACGTGTTCTTCAAAGCCATCGACCCCCTGCGCGTGCACCAGCGCTTGGGTCCGGTGCTGTTTCAGTTGCCGCCGAATCTCGCCTGCGACCTGCCGCGGTTCGAGGCGTTTCTCAAAGACATTCCGGACGACATTCCGTGCGCGTTCGAGTTTCGCAATAAGAGCTGGTTCGACGATGCGGTGTACAAACTGCTCGAATCGCGCGGAATTGCGCTGTGCCTGGCCGAATCCGACAAACTGGTGGTGCCCGAACACATCACCGCCGGCTTTGTCTATTTCCGTTTGCGCAAGACCGAGTACTCGGCCGAGGACCGCGCGGCCATCGCCGCAAAGGCTGCGACGCTCGTGAAGGACGGCAAGGACGTGTACGTCTTCTTCAAGCACGAGGAATCGCCCGACGGAGCGCTCTATGCCGAAGAATTGCTACAGAGCCAGCAGTGAGGCGCGGGCAGGCATCCCGGTGAGGCGGCTGAGCGCGGCGGCGTACCATTTCACCTGCGTCTCGTAGTGGCTGCGGCGCCCGGTGAGGTCCTCGTCGGTTTTGAAGTCGACAATCTGCCATTCGCCGTTTTCGACAAAGGCGAGGTCCACGACGCCTTCGACGATCTGCTGTCCGGTGTTTAGAAGTACCGGCAGTTCGCGGTGACATTGCGCGGCGGCGCGGGCGCGGGCGAGCAGCGGATGGCTTAGCGCATTGGCAACGGTTTCCACGGCGCTCTCGACCTCCGCTTCGGCTGAGCCGAGCAGCCGGCCATGCAGCACGGCTACTTCGCGGATGCGCGGCTGGTCCGCCTCCAGAGGCACGTGGCTGAGCGTGGCGTGCACCAGCGTTCCGAAGCGCCTGCCGGAGGGACGCCCGGTGGGGCGCTCGGCCAATTCCCACGACACAGCGTAGTCTTCTTCCGGAGCGGACTTCATCTCGGTGGCGCGGAGCACGTCGAACTCCGGCGTTGCGCCTCGCTCCACCGCCTGGGCGCGTTCGGCGCGCCACGCTTCGTAGGCGGTATGACTTTCCCTGGAACCCTCGGCCAGGATTTCCATTTCGCGATTGTCGGAATCGATGCCTTCGCCCAGTTTGAGCAGCGCGGGGTCCCACCAGACCACGTCGTGCTCGCCCTTCTGCGGCTGATGCAGTCCGGGCCGCACCGACGGTTCGTCGAAGGTGTCCCAAGGTCGGTCGAGGACGCTCGCTTCGCCAAACTCGGGGCAGCCGGGCGCGGGCTGCGAAAGCCGGTTGCGGTCTTCAGCCGGGTAGATGGCGCTGTTGAGCGGCTCCAGCCATCCGGTGCGTTCTTCGTCGCCCACCGCGGGCACCACGAGCAGGTCGCGCGCCCGCGTCGCCGCCACATACGCCACGCGGACGCCTTCAGCCTCTTCGCGCCGGCGCTCCACATCCTGGCGCGCGAGCAACTCCCAGGGCGTGCACCACAGTAACTGCATGGCGCACAGGCCGCGTTCACCATCGACGTAGCGTTCCGGGTCGCGGCGCGAGAGGTTGGCGGTCATGTCGGCTAGGATCACGACGGGAAACTCGAGCCCCTTGGCCTTGTGCACGGTCATCAGCCGCACGCCGTCGGAGCCTTCTTCGAGAACCGGGGCTTCCTGGGTTTCGGTGCGCTGCGCTTCCTCTTCCAACTGGTCGATGAACCCGCGGAACGAAATGCCGCCTGAGGCCTCGAACTCGCGCGCGAGCCCACCCACGCGGTAGACGTTGGCCAGCACCTGTTGGCCCGCGGGACGCAGCGCGAAGCCCGCGTGCGCGCGTGTCGCTTCGAGGAGCAGATTGACGGTGTCGGCCACGGGACGCCGGTTGCGCTGGCGATGCAGTTGGGCCAGCAGGTCGAGCGCCTCGACAATGCGGGCGAAGGCGGGCTCGGCCTGCGCGGCCCGTTTGCGGAACGGATGGAGCGGCCCTGCTTCGTGTCGGTATCGCAACAGCAGGGCATCGGGAATCGCGAACAGCCCACCCTTCAACGTCGCGAACACCGCCAGTTCATCTTCGGGCCATTCGACGGCTGTCAGCGCCATGCGCATGATCTCGACTTCTTCGCGCGTATGGAACGATTTCGACCCGACCAGCAAGTGAGGGATTCCGCGCGATTCGAAATGCCGGGCGTACTCGCGCGCGATGTCTTTGCCGTAGTTGATCATGCGCCGGAACAACAGGCAGATGTGCCGCGCCGAGATAGGCGAAAACTGGTCAGGCTTTTCCGGGTCGCGCACGCGCCAGCCGCTGTCGCGAATCAGCCAGTCGGTGAACGCGACGATGGCTTCTGGCAGGCACGCGTCGATCGCTGGCTTGCTCACGCGCATCTTGCCATACGGCCGCGGCGCGGGCAGCGCGATCACCGCGGGTTGTCCGAGGGTGGCCAGGGCGTGTTCCTCTAGCGGCGCATACATCGCCTGGCCGCTTTCCGTGTCGCCCCGCATCAGCGGTTCGAACGCGGCGTTCACCATGTGCTGGATGGGCCGCACCGAACGGTAGCTCCGGGTGAGATACACCACGTCCACACCCTGCGCCGCCAATCGCTCTTTCAACGACTGGTAGAGCACGACATCGGCGCGCCGGAATTTGTAGATCGACTGTTTCGGGTCGCCCACCACGAACAGCTTGCCGTCCTTAGGCCGCGCCTTCGTCCAGTCGGTGGCGTTCGGATCGTCGGCCGCCAGCAGCAACAGGATCTCGGCCTGCAGCGGATCGGTATCCTGAAACTCGTCGACAAACAGGTGTGTGAACCGCTGCTGAAGATACGCGCGCACTTCCGCGTTGCTGCGCACCAGGTCGCGCGTCATCATCAGCAAGTCCTGAAAATCGAGCATGCCGGACTGGCGTTTGGCGTGTTCGTAGCGATCCACCAGGTCCCAGAGTTCTCCGCGCAACTCCGCCGCCAGGTCCGCGTCGGCCTGTTTGCGAAAGTTCTCCAGGTGCGCGACCAGGTCTTCAGTCCCGCGGCTCTTCTTGTCGTTCAGTTCCTTCAAGGCGCGCAGCAGCAGCGCCTCGACAGTGTCGTAATCGCGGTCGCGCACGCGTTCGGCGCGCTCGATCGCGTTGGCGAACTCGTGCACCGGCCTGACGCCCTTGTTCATCCGGTGGGCCGCATCCTGCATCAGCGACACCATCCGGTCCACTTCCTCTTCGCGGCGGAAGGCGACGCGCTCCCACTTCGCCGAAAAGTCGCGCCACTCGATCAACTGCCAGCCCGCGAAGTGCAACTGGCGCATGGGCGACTCGTCTTCCTGCTGCTTGGGCCGCCACGCCAGGCGGCACAGGGCGCGCCGCAGGCCGGGAGAATCTTCATTCAACTTCTGCTGAATCCAGCCGCGAAACACGCGCTGATAGATGCGCCACGCCGAACCTTCGTCGAGTTCGCGAAACGCCGGGTCGACACACGCCTCCACCGGGCGCTCGCGGAGAATCTGCGCGCAGAACGAGTGGATAGTCCCGATGGCGGCTTCTTCCAGGCGTTCGAGGGCGTCTTCGAGGAATCGCGCTTCCTCGCCCTCTGCCTGCTGGCGCGCCTTGTCCAGTTCCTGCCGCAGCCGCAGCTTCATCTCGCCCGCGGCTTTGTTGGTGAAGGTGACGGCGGCCACACCGGGGATCTGCGCCTTGCCCGCGCGCAGCGTGTTGACGATCCGGTGAATGAGTTCCGTAGTCTTGCCCGTGCCCGCCGACGCCTCGACAATCAGGCTCTTCTCGAGGCCGAACCGGATGCGGTCCCGCGCCTCCGCATCGCCAATCCGGGGGATCGCGGCGCCGCTCATGGCATGCCTCGCAATTCGACGAGACTGCCGAGCGGCTCAGCCGGTTTCTTCTTCAATCGCAGTTCTTCGTACGGACCGCACACCAGGCGATAGTCGCATCGCCCGCATTCTTCTTCGGCCGGCGCCGGCGGCAGGAAGCCTTCTTCCACCCACTCGCCGATGATCTCTACCGCGCGTTCCGCCTTCGCCCGCGTCGCATCCAGTAGCTTGATCGGGATCTCGTCGAATCCGCCGCGATGCGTGCAGTAGAACAGGCGGCCCTCCTGCACCGGAGCGTCTTTGATCTGTTCGAGCGCCATCGCGTAGAGCGCGGGTTGCAGCGTGCGTCCGCCGCCCACGAACACCGGCGCTTTGTCGGGCTTGCGCCCC
>JAEUQD010000551.1 GCA_016789925.1 Bryobacterales bacterium
GCTTTCATCGCGCCTTCAGTCAGACCGTTGACCTCTTTACCGATCTCCCGCGCGAGCCTGTCCACGAAATGGCGCGCCAACAGGGGAATATCTTCGCGGCGTTCGCGTAGGGGCGGAATCTGAACTTCGATCACGTTCAGCCGGTAGTAGAGATCGTCGCGAAACCGCCCTTCCTGAACGGCTTGCTGCAAGTCGTGATGGGTGGCGGCGATGACGCGGACGTCCACCTTCACCTCTTCGGTACCCCCCAAACGGTAGAACGACCGTTCCTGCAAGACCCGCAGCAAATCCACTTGCAATTTCGGTGGGATGTCTCCAATTTCGTCCAGGAAGATTGTGCCGCTGTTGGCCAGTTCGAATTTGCCCTTCTTGCGTTCGGCCGCGCCCGTGAAGGCTCCTTTTTCGTAGCCGAACAGTTCCGACTCGAGGAGCGTTTCAGCCAGGGCCGCGCAGGACACGGCCACGAAGGGCTTATTGGCGCGGTCGCCGGAAAAATGGATGGCCCGCGCCACCAGTTCCTTGCCCGTCCCGCTTTCGCCGCGGATGAGGACCGTGCTGCGGAGGCTTGCGACTTCCGAGGCCAGCTCCAACACGGCGCGCATTCGTGGGTTCTTGCTGATGATGTCGTGGAACTGGTACTGCCCGGCGAGCTTCTTGCGCAGGATCGTGTTCTCGTATTGCAGATTCTTGACTTTGATGATCCGGCTGACCAGCAGCGAGATTTCCTCCGGATTGCAGGGCTTGACGATGTACTCCTGGGCCCCCTCCTTCATTGCCGTGATCGCGGTGTCGACCGTGGCGTAAGCGGTAATGATGATGACGCAGGCATCCGCGTGCATCCGGCGGATCTCCATCATCGTCTCAATGCCATCGAGCCCACCAGGCATCTTGAGGTCGATAAAGTAGAGCGCATAGTCGGTTGTCTTGGACAAAGCCAGCGCCTCACGCCCGGATGAAGCCGTGTCCACGCGATAGCCGTCCTCGCGGAGCCATGCCGCGAGCGACTCGCACATGATCTCTTCGTCGTCGACCACCAGAATCTGCCAGTTCGATTTCATAGGTGCCCTTCCCATACCAATGCGCGGCATGCCGCGCACAACCCGTCGTTCTTCCAGTCGATCTGCCGCACGTTTGTCGACAGCGACATCGCGCAGGTTTGGTCGCCGCAATGCACGAGTCCGAACAGATGCCCCGCCTCGTGCACGGCTTCCTTGCGCGCACGCGCCAGCAGAAGCTCAGGGTTCCCGGGCAGTCCGTAGAACTCCTGCCGCAGACGCGCCACCGACACTACGGCTACGCGCCCCCCGAGCTGCGCCTGGCCATAGACGAAACTCAACATCGGAATGAACAGGTCAGCCGCGGTGACGCCTACCAGTTTCGCGGCTTCAGGGCTGCCTGTCTTGAGAATCTTCTTTAGCACAAGGGGCGCGTTGTGCTGCTTCCGCTTCTCATCGTATTCGCCCGCTGCCAGTTCAATGCGCGGCTGCCGCGCCACCTTTACGGGATAACAATCCTCGAGCGCCGTCCCCACTCGCGCCAGTATCTCATCGTCGACGTCGTCCATCGGGCTGAGTCCCAGCATGATCATCCAAAGGCCACCTGCTCCGCCTCGGGATGGGGCACGCCGTTCGCCGGCAGGGTCACGGTAAACGTGGTTCCCTCGCCCACCTTGCTCTTCACCTCGATGTCGCCGCCATGCGCCTGGACGATCCCGTAGGAAACGGCCAGGCCAAGCCCCACGCCTTTGCCTTCAGGCTTGGTAGTGAAGAACGGATCGAAGATGCGGCGCAGGTTTTCCGGCGGAATCCCTTCGCCGGTGTCGGCCACGCGGAGAAATACACCATCACCGCTCACTCCCGTGCGCACTTCCAGGGCGCCGCCACCCTTGCCGGACATGGCTTCGGCGGCGTTCATCAGCAGATTCAACACCACCTGCTGAATCTGGGACTTGTCGCAGAGCAGCGGCGGCAGGTTTTGACCCCACTCCTGCTTCAACACAACATTGCTCAACTTGAGCTTATGCCCAACCAGCGATACTGTCTGGCGGATGATCTCATTCAAGTCCGTGGCGGCCCGGTGCGGCGCCGAGCGGCGGGAAAAGGCGAGCAAATCGCTGACAATTCGTCCGACGCGGGATGTTTCGCCAACGATCTGACCCAAGTACTTGCGGAAGTCAGCCAGCCGCTCCGGCGGTACTCCGTCGTCCTTCAGCAACCTTTGCATCAGCATCGCCAGATTCAGAACACCGGCCACGGGATTGTTGATTTCGTGAGCAACGCTTGCCGACAACTGCCCCAACGAAGCTAAACGATCAGTCTGTTGCAGTTTCCTGTGAGCCAAGCTCAAGGCTGCTGTCCGCTCCTCCACTTTGGTCTCGAGTTTCTGGGTAAAGTCGTTGAGTTCCTCCATCGCCTTGTGCAAACGCTCCCGCATCTGGTCGAAACTCATCGCCAGTTCCGTGATTTCACCGGCGTTCGGGGGTACGGGGACCGGATCTTCCAACTGCATCCGGCTGATCTTACCCGCGGACCGGATGAGCCGGTGAATCGGCGCGCTAATGAACTTTCGAACAAAGAAGTAAACCAGCAGGCAGATGAGCAAGATCTCCGCGGCAACGCGGAACAAGACGCGATTCTGGATAGCCGCCAGCTCTCCGTCTGCGGTGTCGAGATTCAAATCGATTTCCAAAGCGCCCAGAACCTTGTTCGAAGCCGGATGCGCATGGCAGGCAGCGTCGCTGCACGATCTCTCGTTGTAGATGGGCGTGACCATGGCCAGATTCCGGCCACCTCCGGGTCGAGGAACGATCTGCAAGAGCGGACTTTCGCGAACGCCTTCCCCCAGCCTCGTATTTACCTCGGCCGGCGCGGTCGAAAAGGTGATCGTCCCTTCGCGGTTCCACATGCGGATGCGGTCGATGCCTTGCTTGAGGGCAATGGTTTCCATCACCTGATAGGCATCCTCGCGCCGATCGGCGAGCATCGCATGCCAGGTAGCGCTGGTGATTCCGCGCGAAAGCTGGTCGGCCCCCTGCCTCACCAATGCCAGCATCTGCCGTTCTTCCGCCTTGAAAGTAAAGAGGCCGGAGAACACCGCTACGACAACCACGATCATCGTAAGCGCGATCATCAGCTTGGTGACTAATCGCATCGAGAAACAGAGTCCTCGATCTGATTGTAGATGATTTAGCCAGTCTTTGCCCGCACACAATCGGCATAGGGGGGACGGTCACCCGTCCGCCCCTGCCACACCACCGGACATGCGGGTCCGCATCCGGCGGTTCGGTGGGTTTAGCGGCACCTAGGGTCCAATCTCGGAAGTCCGAGCGAGTCGAAATAGGCGTTGGGCA
>JAEUQD010000565.1 GCA_016789925.1 Bryobacterales bacterium
TCATCGAAGAGATCTCGCCCGAAGCGAATCGCCAGAAGGCGACCGTGCAAGTGAAGGTGAAGGTCGTGAATCCGGATGACTATCTACGGCCGGAGATGAACTCGAGCGTGGCGTTTCTGTCGGACGAAAAGCGGGAACCCAACACCGCCGCCAAGCCGGTCTTCTTTGTCCCCACCACCGTCGTTCGGGATGGCGCGGTCTTTGTCTATCTCAATGGCCGCGCGGTGCGCCGCGCAGTACGCGTGGGCGGCACGACGCAGCAGGGCTTGCGCATCGAAGAGGGGCTGATCGGCGGCGAAGACCTGATTGTGAATCCGCCGGCGGAACTCAAGGACGGAGCACGGGTGAAACAAAAATGAGCAATGTGGTGATCGAGACGCAGGATCTGACAAAGCAGTTTGTGCGCGACGAGTTCCAGGTGCTGGCGCTGAAGGACGCCAACCTTGCGGTAGACCGGGGGGAGTTTGTCGCGTTGATGGGACCCTCGGGGTCGGGCAAGTCGACCCTGCTCCACCTCATTGCCGCGATGGACCGGCCGACTTCGGGCGCCATCCGCGTACTGGGAGAAGATCTGCGCTCGCTCGACGATGGCGAAATCGCCCGCTGGCGCAACGCGCATATCGGGTTCGTCTTTCAGTCGTTCAATCTCATCCCGGTGCTGACCGCGCTGGAGAATGTCGAACTGCCGCTGAAGCTCACGCGGCTCGACAGGAAGAAGCGGGTCGAACACGCCACGCGCGCGCTCGAACTGGTTGGTCTAGGTGACCGGTTGGGACATACGCCGCGGCAGTTGTCGGGCGGGCAGGAGCAGCGGGTCGCCATCGCCCGGGCCATTGTGACGGACCCGGATCTCATCCTCGCCGACGAGCCGACAGGAAACCTCGACGCAGCCTCCGCGCGCGACGTGCTCACGCTGCTGGGCCGGTTGAACAAGGAGTTCGGCAAGACGATCGTGATGGTGACGCACGATCCGCACGCGGCGCGCTCGGCCTCCAAGATCCGGTATTTGGAAAAGGGGCAACTCCTCCCCGAGGGCCAGAAGCCCGAGGATTGGAACTAACCCCTTCACTGCTGCTTCAGGATCTCGACGCCGGCTTTTACCTTGCTCTTGAACAGGGAGTAGATCGTCCCATCGGTGTCAACGGTGGCCCAGCTTTCGGTGTGCTCAGGTACGGACATGCTGATGTTGCACACAAAATCCCCGTTGTTGTTGTACTTGGCGATGCTGACCTTGCGCCCCCGGTTGCTCTCCACCGCGCCGTCATAACCGGCCTTGGTGCGCACGGTCAGGTATGCGTTGCCGCGGTGGTCGCCCGTGATGCTGTGAAAGAAGACCGAGCCATCCGGCGGATCGCCGTGCGCGAACGAGAACAAGTACTGGCCTTCAGGGTCAAATTTTTTTGTCGGACCGTAGTAGCTGTTCACGAAGACATCGTCGTTCGCGTCCAGATACAGACCGTGCGGCGCGTTGAAATCGGCGGCTTCCGGACCGTCCTTGCCGAATGCCGACAGAAACTTCCCGCCCGGCTCGAAGATGCTGACACGCATGTTGTCGACGTCGGTGGCGTAGAGCCGGCCCTTCGAATCAAACCACA
>JAEUQD010000581.1 GCA_016789925.1 Bryobacterales bacterium
CCGACGATCAGAAACAGCGCGCGCCAGCCGATTTCGTTCACAACCAGGCCGCCCACCAGCGTACTGAGGCCCGGGCCGACCTTGGCGCCCACGTCCACCAGTGCGTTGGCCCAACCCCGTTCCTCTTCTTTGAAGTTCCGAACGAGAATGCGAGATACGGCGGGATAAGCAACGCTTTCCCCAGCCCCCAGCGCGAGCCGCGCTCCAAGCAGGGCATCGAAGCGCGTCACCAGCCCTGTCGCCGCCGTCGCCAGCGACCACAAGCCGTAGCTGAAGGCATAAACGAGTTTTACGTCATACCGGTCAACAAGCCAACCGCCGACCAACTGCAAGACCGCATAGGACCAGAAGAAAGCGGAGAAAAGCAAGCCTAACTGGTCGGGCGCGAGGTTGAGGTCTTTCGACAGGAGCGGGGCGGAGACTGAAAGAGCCCCGCGGTCGATGTAGTTAATTCCAACAGAGATGACAAGGAGCAGTAGGACGAGGTTAGTCCGTTTCAAGCTTTACTCCCGTTTAAGATACCAAGTATGACGATGGCCGCGAGCAACAGGGCGAGTCCCCCCACTAACTGACGCCGGGCAGCGGGCGGCGCTTGGTTCCACTCGCCGGTTCCGAGTCCAATGAGGTTGGCGACGATCACCATGGCGGACATCAGGATAGCCCATCCGAGCGAAGGGCCGAGCGGGCCGAGCATTCGTGCACCGGCTCCATACAGGGCCATCCCGGCCATCCACATCGCACCCATCAGGGCCGCCTTGGCCGTGGAAGCCGAAGCTCCGGGTAAGCGGTAGTTTCCGATTGTGCCGTTCCGCTTCAGCAGCATGCCGGCATAGCCGGCGTTCCAGGCAAACAGCGGCAGCGTGAGCAACGTCCAGAGCGCATTGGCGGCCAAATGGCTTGGTACGCCCAATTCCTGGGCGCGCTGTGTCACTTCAGCGCCATAGTTGAAGCCAAGGTTTCCACACGCGGACAGAACTCCGGATGCAACGCAAATGGCAACGCCCCGGGCGTACGACCGGCCGGTGGACGATGTCTCTTTCCAACGTCCGGCCAACGAACAAACGGTGACTCCGGCCAGCATGATCAACAATGCGGCCATCGTCAGCACGATCAGCGATCCGCTGGCCTGCGCGTTCGGCAGGATTAACATCGGGATCAGGGTTCCGCCCACCGTGGCCACTCCGAGAATGACCGCAAAGCCCAGCGCAATTCCCAGCGCATCCACGCCCAGGCCGAACGTCACCGCGCCCAGCCCCCAAAGCGTCCCAAAAACAGCGATCACCCAAAGCACCTGCGCCGAGCAGCGCGCGTACACCTCGAACACCTGCGGAATCGTGACGAACGCCAGAATCCACGGAGAGATCAGATACGCCGTGGCGGCAAAGATCAACCAGTAATTCTCCCAGGCCCAGTTACGAATCCACTTAGACGGCGCCATGAAGCTGCCCTGAAAGAATCCAGCGGCGAAAACGACGGCGAGGCCCGGCAGAAGGGATTCCATAGGTTTAAATAAGGCTGGCCGGCACTTCCAGGCGATCCATTGCCTTGCATGCGCGGTCCAGCTCGGCTGCGCCGCCCGAAAGCGAGATCGTCAGGTGGCCCGGCAGGAGCGCATCGGGGCGGAGCGCCGCCAAAGTACGGATGGTTTCGAGGGAGTCGTGCAGACTGCAATCCCAGATGTTCTGTAGGACGATCCGTCCTCCGTGAAACACGGCATCGGCCGAGAACAAGTTACGTTGACCCGAGTGCTCCAGCGTCACCGCGATCTGGCCCGAGCAGTGGCCCGGCGCTTCATGAATCGACAGGGTCAGATCGCCGACGCGGAACGTATCGCCGCCCCGCAGCGCTCCGGCAATCGGACATGCGAGAAATTGATAATCCCTCGGGTAGACGCCTGCCGCAATCGCGTCCGCCAGGCTGATGGCCTTCAGGTCCGCCGTGGCGACGTACTGGCCCGTCACTGGATGAGCGAGCACGTCGACACCGAACCGTTCGCGCCAGCCATGCGCACCGCCGGCATGGTCCGCGTGGCCGTGCGAAAGCACCACGTAACGCAGCTTGCCGGTATCCAAACCGTCAAACCGCATGCGTTCGACAATAGCGTCGACATCCAGTCCGGAGCCGGCGTCGATGAGCGCGATTTCGGATCCGCCATCGATGGCATAGACGTGGCAGTCGTAAGGGCTGGACATCCCGAACCCCAGGCGGCCGCTACCGACCAGATAGATGCGGTCACTCAGGCGCATCTACTCTATTCCCAGCCTTCGATCACCACGTCGTTTCCGGTCCTTTCCGACTCGATCAGGGCCAGCGCCACACGAACCGCGCGGAAGGCATCCAGCGGATTCAATACGCTCGATGGTTTGTTGTCGAGCACGCAGTCGCAAAAGTGCGCTAACTCGTCCCGCAAACACCCTAATGCCGAGTTATTCACTCGCGGATCATACGCCAGGTCCGGCGCATCATAGCCCGTCTCGCGCCAGAACGAAAGCGCGGTCGGGTGCAGTTGGAGGCGCGCAATCGCCCTCGTCCCCGTCAGCGAAAAAGCGTCGTCCAACGGAATGCCCGCCGCGGGCGGCGTCAGCCAGATGGTCTCCACAATCCCCAGCGGACCATCGTCGCCAAACTCGAGCACCCCCCAAAACGTCTCCGAGTGCGACGGACCCAGCATTTGCCGCCCATACCCGCGCACCCGAGTTACAGGCCGGTTCGCGTACCACAGCATCAGGTCGATGTCGTGAATCGAGTTCTCGAGCGCCGGGTGCGTCCGTCCGTATCGCGGCAACAGGCTCTTGGGCCGGTTCCGCCGCGCATGCATCGACACGATGCTCCCCATGCGACCCGCCGCAATCTCGTCGCGAATCATCGCGTACTTCGTTTCGAAGCGAAGCAGGTGGCCCACCATGAACTGACCCTTCGCCTGCCGCGCGGCTCCCAGAATCCGGCGGCAATCCTCCACCGACGTGGCCAGAGGTTTCTCCAGAAACACGTGTTTACCGTTGGCGAAGGCGAGCAGTGCGGGCTCGACGTGGCTGTCTTCCGGAGTTACGATATCGACGGCGTCGATATCCGGCAGCGAGCAAAGCTCTTCCACCGACGTGCAGATGCGAGGAATGTTGAACTCAGCGGCACGCTGCCGGGCGCGCTCGGGGTCGGTATCGAACACAGCGCTAACTCGGACATGGCGGAGTGCGCGGAAGGCTTGGAGATGGGACTCACCGAAGAGGCCGGCGCCAACAAGGCCGAGGGAAAGGGAAGCGGGCATGGCTCGTTAAAGTATACATGATGCATACTCGAAGCCTCGGTGGGCCCTGTAGGATTCGAACCTACGACCAAGGGATTATGAGTCCCCTGCACTAACCGCTGTGCTAAGGGCCCCCTCTTCCTTTTGCAGTCTAACATGGCCCTGCCGCCCCCCTAAACCGAACACAAACACCGGCACATACACCAGCCAGCGCTCCGGCCGCACACCTTGCCAGTTCTCGAGAAACCACCAGTCCGGCAGGACGATATAGCAGATCGGCATCAAACCCAACCACAACACGTGCGGCGTCGACTCCACGAACGCGAGCAGCGGAACAAACCACGTCAAATACCAGGGGTGGCAGTTGGCGGACAGGAACAACAATGCCGTGATCGTCGCCAGCGCGGAACGGTACAGAGGGAGACGGGCAAGCCCGATTGCGGCCAGCAGGACCAGACCGCCGGCCATCCACTTCGCCCGGTAGACGTCGCCGCCCGAAAGCCAGAGAACGGCGCCGAAAAGCGAATCGTTATTCCGCCACCCGCCCAGGAATCCCGACATCCGCCGGGCGCTCTCGAGGATCGGGGCGACATCGCCGGTTAAGTACGGCAGCGCAGGAACCACCAGCGCCGTGCCGAAGGCGGCGAAGGCGGCGGCCCGGCGGTGCCGGTACAGGAACGCCGGCAACAGCAGCGCGGGCCACCATTTCGCGCCCGTGGCCAGGCCCAGCGCAGCGAATGCCAGATTCCAGCGGTCTCGTTGCCCCAGTTGCAGCGCAGCCACGACAAAGAAGATGGCCACGGCATCGTTGTGACCATTCCACCAGAACTCGACAATCGGAAACGGACACCAGGCGTAGGTCGCCAGTTGGGTTGCGGGGAGCGTGTACAGCAAGGCCAGCGTTGCCAGTTCGAATACCACCGGATGAAGCTTCATCCAAAAAACCTGCCCGTCCATCCCGGAGGATAGAGCGGCGGCTACGCGGTAGTTCGCGTGTTCCAACAGTTCCAGCACGGGACCGTATCCGGCGGTGGCTTCCTGCACCGGCACCCTGGTCTGCCCAGCGCCTGGAGGCGTGACATACGGATTCACTCCCTGGGCTTGCGCCCGGCCCTCCCAATGGTAGCGATAAGGGTCGTCGGAAAGAGTTTGCGGGAACGGGAACGCAATCAGACGCAGGGCGAGGCCGGCGATCACAATGAACTGCTTGGAAACAATGAACTTATTTTGATGGAAAGCCCATATCGAAACCAGATAGAATGTGAATGTAGAAATCCACCAGCCAATTGATACGGCGAGCGAGCCCCGTGAGCCTGCCGTCGCCGTCATCCCTAAAGCGAGGCCTAGAGCCGCCATCATGATCAACGGAAGCGGAAACAACGAATGACGATCTCCTTTATCCCGGCGTGGATACTGGCGGTTTCCTGGCGCGACCAGTTGGAACAGGCGCTCTTTGACGATACCTTCGCCGGCGTCCACCAGTTGAACTGGTTCGACTACACCCTGCTCATCCCCTACTTTACGATGCTGCTGGTTCTGGCCTTCTACGGCCTCAACCGGTACGAAGTGCTCTTCACCTACCTGCGGCATCGCAAGCGGAAGCCGTCGAGCGAACCGGCCAGGCGCTTCGACCAACTGCCTCGGGTCACCATCCAACTCCCCCTCTACAACGAACGGTTTGTCGTGGAACGCCTCCTCGAGGAAGTCACTAAGGTCGACTATCCGCGCGAGTTGCTCCAAATTCAGGTCTTAGACGACTCCACCGACGAGACTCATCCTTTCACCGAACGTCTTTGCGCCGAATACCGCGCCCTGGGTCATCCTGTCGAATATCACCACCGGACGAACCGGCACGGCTTCAAAGC
>JAEUQD010000583.1 GCA_016789925.1 Bryobacterales bacterium
AAGATCGTCGCTGAAGCACTGAAACTTGCGCCACCTGAAAAATAGGCAGAGATTGGCCGGTTAAGTCGGCCACTCGCAAGTGATCCACCCGGACGCATAGTCGCCGTGTCGGAGATGTGCTTTCGTTGGATCGCTCCAAAATGACGCATCCGGACATTGGTGCACATGAGCGTGGCGTTCCGATCTCAATGTCCGGATAGATAGCATTCCAGCTACGCCTGAGCGCGGAGGAACTTCAGGCCGTCCCAGGCGATGGCTTCCGGTGAGGCGGCGAGGTCGTGCCAGATGCAGGCGGCCGCGGCGATTTCCTTGATGGCGAAGCCGAAACTTTCGATGACGACTGCGCCCTGGTAGTGGATTTCGCGGAGGGCGTCGAAGACCTTGTCCCATTCGACATGGCCGGAACCGGGGGTGCCGCGATCGTTCTCGCAGGAGTGCACATGGACCAGGTGGCGGGCGACGGTTTTGATGGCCCGATACTGAGGAAGACGGCCGCTGGACCATCGAGATGGTTCACAGCGTCCACCAGGCGCAAAAGTCAAAGAATCGCGTGATGCTGCCGATGCAGCAACGCACCGATCCGCTCGAATCGATGTCCGGGTAGGAAAGGGGGCGCATTCGCCGTTTGTCCGGCGCGAGTCACCTGGTGCTTTCACACCTGTGAATTCATTTCACAATTGCCAAGTTCCCCGGGAATGCTTAGTATAAGGTGCGTGCGTCCCAGATTCCCGGTTTTGCGTAATCGGATTTCTGCACGCGGAAGGAGCAGTTTCCTATGAGGTCCTCTACTCTTGTTTTGGCCCAGCTGATTGGTCTCTGCCTGCTTCAAGCTCAGACCACTCCGGGGCAGGCGGCCAAAGCCCAGGAGCCTGCCCCATCGTCCATCCAACGCAATCCTTTTGTGCCGATCCCCGAGATTCCCCAGTCCTCACCGCCCAAGTTATCTGGCCCGACTATCAAGGCCATTGAATTCAGAGGCGCAAATCGGATATTGCAGTCCGCCTTGCGGGCGGTTGTCTTCACTCGGGTGGGCGATGCTTACGACGTAGAAGCTTTGCAGAGAGACTCCCAAGCTCTGTACAACACCCGGCGATTCTCCCACGTTGTTTGGGAGGCCGAGCCTGGACCTGCAGGCGCCGTAGTACGATTTGTGCTCGTTGAGCGGCCGGTGATCGAGTCTATCGGTTACCAAGGCGACGACACCGTGACCATCCAGGAGATCTTGGAGCGATTTGAGCAACGCAAGATCGGCCTCCGGGTGGAGACCCTGCTCGACGAGCACGAGCTTGCGCGCGGGGCATCGGCGGTCCAGGAACTCGTGGCGGAGAGAGGACGCCAGAACTTCACAGTCACCCCTTTGGTCGAGCGAATTGGGCCACCATCAATTGCAAGGATCGTGTTTAAGGTTGCGGAGAAGCCGGAGAAGAAATAGCGCCCATGCCAGCCCCAAGGCTTGGCCAGCGGAATAGCTTGGGGGGGACGTCCGTCTCTACCGGTTTGCACCGCAGGACAAGACGAGACCCGTGGTCGTCCTTCCGCGTGACAGTGCGATCGGCTCTCTTGCCAACCGTGACGGTGGCCCCGGTCACCTCCATTATTCGCGGCGTGTTCCAAACAGCCGGACGGCCGCTATGAGGTTTACGTTACCGCCGCACATGCCAAGTGGCATCTACAATAGGAGCTGAGGACATATCCGGTGGCACGCCAGTTCGATGTCGTTATTGAACGCGATTCAGAAGGCTACTACGTAGCCTCGGTTCCGCAAATTCCGGCGTGCCATACGCAAGCGCGATCTCTCGACGAGGTCATGCTCCGCGTGCGCGAAGCGATAGAGTTATGTCTCGAAGTCGAGGGCATGCCTGGGCAAGACCTGGAGTTCATTGGCATCCAGCGCGTCACTATCGCGGCATGAGCCGGAATCCCCGCGTCACCGGCGACGGCCTCATTGCCGCCCTCGAAAGGGTACACGTTCTTCGCGTCAAAGGCAGCCATCACTTTCTGCGTCGTGAGGATGGCAGGAGCACGGTTGTGCCGGTGCACTCTGGCGAGACCATCGGCCCCGGCCTCCTCCACAGAATCCTCCGAGACTGTCAACTGACCGCCGACCAGCTTGGCAAACTACTTTAAGAACGAATAGGTCGGGGCCGGTTATGAAGGCCAATTCGGAGATGTGCCCTCGCTGGATGTCTCCTGGATGACACCAACGTGATCTTGGACTACATGGCACTTCCCCTCTCAACGGCAGGGGTTCCGAGATGGCACTCCAGCTACACCTGGGCGCGGAGGAACTTCAGACCGTCCCAGGCGATGGCTTCCGGCGAGGCGGCGAGGTCGCGCCAGATGCAGGCGGCCGCGGCGATTTCTTTGATGGCGAAGCCGAAGCTCTCAATGACGACCGCGCCCTGGTAGTGGATTTCGCGGAGGGCGTCGAAGACCTTGTCCCATTCGACATGGCCGGAGCCGGG
>JAEUQD010000588.1 GCA_016789925.1 Bryobacterales bacterium
CGCTGATGCCCGCACCGGTGAGGGCGACAAGGCGGCGAGCGCTATGCAGCCACTGGCGGCCTTGTTCGAGACTCATGCGTTGGCGGAATCGGCCTGCCCGAGCATGATTTTGATCACGGGGTCGCCCAACTCTTCCCAATAATCGATGGCGCGCTTGACGTAGTTCCTCGCATCGCCGTCCCAGAGCACCAGCAGTTGGGCAGGTTCCTGGAGCGGACCGGCAATGTCGCAGGCTGCGTCGCGGATCTCGCGCCGGCAGGCATCCCAAACGTCTTCGTGAGTTCTGGGTTGGGCGATTCGCACCACCGCGGAGGGAAGAATCTTGTCAAAGCGTTCCGCCCACGAACCGAAGAGAAACGTCTCGCGGAACTCTTCGGGCTCCATGGGGAGCACGATCGTGACCTGGCCGCCGCGTTTCAGCAGTTCGCCCAGAAAGAGCAGGTCGCCTCCAGAGCAGGCAGAACTGACGCCGAAATGCACCCTGTACTGGTCGAGCACCGCCCGGATATCCGCGCTGACGCGGCCCACCTGGCCCTTCGGGAAACGTGGCGGCTTCTCCCTGGTAGGCGCATCCACTGAGTGCCCGAAGAAGGCGAAGACGGCGGGCGTCGTCAGGATATCGTCGAGAGAACTTTCTGGTTGGCCGACCGCCTTGCAGGTACGGCGGACGCCCTGCCGCATGACCGCAATGTCCTGGTAGAGGCCGGCAGCCTTCCCGACGGCCCTGCGGTACGCTTCGCGGGCGCTTGCGAGATCGTTAAGGATGAGATACGCCTCGCCGGCGGTGGCGTAATACCAACGGTCACGGCTCGCCTCGTCGACGACTTCCAGCTTGGAGATCAGTTGGCCGGCGATCCTCAGTGCCTCCGGCGTTTTACCATCCATCAAGGCCAACGAAGCTGCATTGATTCCGCAGTAGGTGCTGCCGGTCAGGTCGAAGCAGAGCTTGTAGGTTTCGCGGGCCTCGATGAGCCAGCTACGCTCCCCAGTGCTCTCCCACATCTGACGGTAGCGCGCGGCCAACATGCCGCGGGTTTCCGGATCGCCCGGGGCTTCCGCTTCCAACTGGCGGAGAACCTCAATGGCGTCTTCCACGCGGCCCGTCTTTGCCAGGGCGTTGCCCTTGAGTTGGCGTGCGCGAACGCTTTCGCCAGTAGCACCAATGACTTCGAGAGCGTAGTCAGGCCGGCCGAGCGAAATGAGGCGATCAGCGGCGCACTCGGCGATGCGATTGTCCACGATGATCGTGCGCTGAAGGCGGTTCCAGAAGCCGTAGACGCGTTCAGCCGTCACTTGCGCTTTTACTCCGTTCAGCAGGCGTTGGACAGCGCGCTCGGCTTCGCGGGCAGCCGGACCTTCGTCGCCGGCGAGTGCGAGAATCAGCCGGTCAAGCGCGGGTCCGCGCGGTCCGGGCTGGCCGCGAAAATCGAGATAGAGGCGGCTGGCCCAGATGGCCGGCAACGAGACATCCTCGAGCAGGAGCGGCACCAACTTGAAATCCTTTTCTTCGACGCTGCGCTGTAAGAGCACGGCCGCTTCCTGCTGGCACCACGGCGAGTTAAGCCAGTCCTTCGTGATGAGCGCGACGGCTCCCTGGGCGTTGGTCAGCCCCTTTTCCAACGATGTGGCGAGTGTCCCGCCGGGAACCAATTGTTCCTGATCGAGGAACACACTAAGGCCATTACGGGTGAGGTTGTCGGCCAATTCCCTGGCCCACGCCGCCTGGTTCGAACGATAGCTGATCAAGAAGTGGCGCTCGCCCGCAGGGCGGGCAAGCGGCGCGACCGCTTCGTCCTCAGGCAATCCGAGAATCCGCCGGATGGCCGCTGCTTGTGTGGCAAACAAGACACCATAGATCGGGCGGCTCGGCTTGTCTTTCTCCTCCAGAATGCGTTTGAGATGGCCAATCACCAGATTTCGGGCGACCACGGGGCTGCCCGAGAATCCGGAGACAGAGGCCGCCGTTCCCGCCGCCACCTGGTCGGAGTAGAGCTGCATCGAAGGTTGCTGATTCACGTCTGAGGCATTGGCCGCGAGCACCGTGCCGACCAGCGTAATGCCGGTGCCCCGCGCGACGCCCGGAAACCCAAACGATCTCCACTCGCCGGGCACCGGACCGGATGCGATCCGGAGTGGGGTCACGTCGACGGGCTTGGTCAGTTCCAGTACGGCGCAGTCGGATGGCTCATCGATTTTCGTTACGCTGGCTGGCAGTTCCTGTCCGGCAATTCTTACGTTGGCCGACTTCTCCTGGCGGACGACGTGGTAGCAGGTGACCATCCGGGTGGGACTAACCAAATATCCCGTGCCCTGTTCCTGGCCACAAAGAATCAGCCCGCAGGCGGCGCTGAGGTTATCCATCGATAAGGTCGGCATGTTAGTTATCTCCTCGCAAAAGGCGCGACAGGCGGCCATCAGGCAGGTGCTCATGCTTGCCTTCGCCTTCGTAGATGAACAGGTCGCTTGATTGGGCCCGGTCGTTTTCCAGATCCACGCGGGCGAACGTAGGCAGGCGGCTGACCCACTGCTCCATGCGGTTATTTTCGAGATCCCCGACGAAGACGCCCAAGTCCTGCTTGGCCTTGGCTTCGGCGTCGTTGAGGAGGATGCTGGCGGGCACGCACATGAGGTCGGCCCAGGTGCCGGTATTCAGGTAGACGGAGTCGCCAAAGGGTAATGAGATCCGCTTGGCGAGGTGAGTATGGCCGTAGAGGACGACGCGGTAGCCGGCGCGGGCGCTGTCGACGGCGGCATCATGATACTCCTTGGCCTCCTGCCCGGTGTCGAATGCGCTGAACTGCGCGCCGAGCCAGTAGCGGAACGCTTTATAGAGCTTGTCGATTTGCTGGGCGCGGTACCATTCCGCGGCCTGCGCCTGCCAGCCGGAGAGGAAGTCGCGGAGAGCGCCAAAGCTGACGGCCTCGGTGTCGCCGAAGGCGAGTTGGCGCGCTACGTCGAGCGCCCGTGCGTCGCTTTTGTGCATGCCCGGCACGCTTTCCAGCCCGGCCGCGGAGATGGCTTCCGTGTCGCGCCGCGACTCAGTGGCCTGCGCGGCCAGTCTTGCGATGTCAGGGATGTTCTCAAAAACCGTCGGGTCGAGAACGGCCAACAACGGAACGGCGGCCTCGGTTTCCGGCTTGAGCAGATTGACGAACGAGTAGCGGTCTTTGAGTCCGTTCATCACGTCGACCACGAGGCGGCTCCCGGGCGGGGCTTCGACCGGGTCGATGCGATGGCCCAGCGAGGCTTGGACGCGGGCGCGGCGCAGCGAATCGTGGTTGACGGCATTCCAACGGTCGTAACGATTACCGTGTTCGATGAGAACGTCGCCGATGGCCAGGGCCTGGTTGTCGTAGAGGAACTCGAAGCGGCCGCGGCCCAGCGTCTGCTGGAGCAGGCGGCGCGGGCCGGGAAGGGATAGCTCTAGGTCATGGTTGCCCAGGGTGAATGTCACCTGCGCGCCGGAAGCCACGACGGCGGCCATCGCTTTCCAAATGGCTCTGGTGCGTTCGAAAATCGTTTCGAGCTTGGTGGTAGCCGATTTGTCGTGTCCCGTGAAGGCGAGGAATTCGGACTCGGCCAGGAAATCGACCGAATCGCCGTTCACTACCAGATGCACGTCGTTGGTGGGTGACTGCTGCCCGGCCACCCAGTGGAGGAAATCGGCCAGCAGAGCCTGGCCCGGTCCGGTGCAGATAGCGTACTTGTCGTCGCCACCCAGATGCAGATCCGAGATTACGAACAAGGTTTCCCGCATAGGCGTGGCGTTAGCATACCACCTTCGCGGCCTTGATAAACTGATCCCTTCATGTCGAAAACCAGTCCTTTTTCACTTGCCGGAAAGACGGCGCTCGTGGCCGGCGCCTCGCGAGGTATCGGTCTTGCCATCGCCAAGGAGATCGCGGCCGCGGGCGCGCACACCATTCTGGCTTCCCGCAACGCGGCGGCCCTCGAGAAGGAAGCCGCGGCGCTCAACGCGGCCGGACTCTCGGCCGAAGCATTTTCGCTCGATGTGGCCAGCGACGCTGCGATCCAGAACTGCGTGGATCGTTTCCCGGCGGTCGATATTCTCGTGAACGTCGCGGGCACCAATGTCCGCAAGCGTTTGAAAGACTTCACGCAGGAAGAGTACGACCGCATCATGCAGACCAACCTGCATGGCATCGTGAAGTTGACGCGCGGGGTGGGACAGAAGATGATCGAGCGCGGCCAGGGTGGCAAGGTGGTGAACATCGGTTCCCTGATGTCGATTCTCGGGCTGCCGTACCTGGCCGTCTATGCAATGACGAAGTCGGCCTTGTGGGGTTTGACGCGTGTGCTGGCGGCGGAATGGGGTCGCCACAACATCCAGGTCAACTGCATTGCGCCGGGCTTCATCATCACCGACCTGAACCGCGCCATGTGGCAGGCCAAGGAAATGACCGACTGGTTGCAGGGCGCGCAGGCGAATCCGCAGCCGGGCACGCCGGAAGATTGTGCTCCCCTAGCGGTGTTCCTGGCCTCGCAGGGCTCCAACTACATCACCGGCCAGTGCATTGCCGTCGACGGCGGCTACTCCACCACGCGCATCTGGCCGTTTGAACCATCTGCTTGATGACACGCCGGGCGCTGGTTCGGTTGGCGGCTGCGATGTCTCTGCCGGCGTTCGGGCAGGCGCCTCCCGATCCATTCGTGTGCCCGATGGACCGCGACGTACGCCAGCACGGTCCGGGCAAGTGCCCCAGGTGCGGGATGAAACTGGTGGCCGATTTGCCGGCGCACCGCGACTACCGGCTGAGCGTCGCTACCACACCACGCCTGTTGCGCCCCGGCGTCCAGGCAGTTCTGCGCTTCATCATTCGCCATCCGCAAACCGGCGCGGTCGTCCGCGACTTCGAGTTCGTGCACGAACGAATCTTCCACTTGTTTGTCGTCGGTGACGATCTTTCCTTCTTCGCTCACGAGCATCCCCAGCAGCAGCCGGATGGTTCGTTCCTGCTTCCGCTCACACTGCCGAACGCCGGCGCTTACCGTGTGGTGGCCGATTTCTTTCCCGCCGGTGGCACGCCGCAATTCCTGACCACCACGCTCTTCACCGCGGGGGCTTCTCTGCGGCCCAAGCCCGTGCTGACGCCCGATACCGCGGCCAAACAGATGGCGAATCTCACGGTCGAGATGTCCACGCAACCGGCAGATCCGCTGGCCGGACAGGAGACCCTTCTCTTTTTCCGGCTGAAGCCGGCCGACGCGATCGAACAATATCTGGGCGCATGGGGCCACATGCTGGTGGCCAGCGACGACCTGATCGACGTCATTCACGATCACCCTCTGTATGTGGATGGCGTCCCGCCACCCGACCTGAAGATACCGTTCCCTTCGCAGATTCAGTTCAACGTGATCTTTCCTCGCGAGGCCAACTACCGGGTATGGGTGCAGTTTCAACGCAAGGGCGTGGTGAACACCGCGGCATTCTCCGTGCCGGCAAAGGCTCTCCGTTGATTCGCGCCGCCCTGCTGTTGATCGTCTTCGGGCTGTTGGCCGACGCGGCTACACTGCGTTCGCGCACAGTGACACTCCGCGTGGAAGCCACGGAGTTCGCCAACCTCTCCTACCAGGTGCTGTGCCTCGCCGACGAACTGCCCTGCTCCAAGCCGGCGTATCAACAGCTCTGGCAGACGCAGCTCGACTGGAATGAAGAGGACAACAGGCAGATTGCGCAGTTCCACGCGATTCTCCGTGCGTTGCCGGCGGGCTATGAAGATCCCGCGCCGCTGCCGCTCAACTTCCCGAGTTATTACCCCTCGTTGATTAAGTTGCAGGGACTCAAGTCTGCTCTGCTCATGTCTGATGATCTGAACGCGGCGAGAGGCAACCTGGCGAAAGTAGTCGGCTCGGACGCGGCTATACGCATAGCCGGCGTCGTCGGCCATTTCCGCCCGCGCTTTCGCACCTGGTGGCGAGCGGAAGGGCAGAATCTGGCAAGGAACAAATCGAAAGACCTGGCACGCCTGCTCAAGAAACACGAATTGATGGAACTGGCCGAACAATTCGCCGAATCCCTGGATGTCCCCTCCCAGGCGCGCCGCCGGCCGCACCTGCAACTCATCGCGAGGCCCGCGCTCGGACCTCGCGGCTCCTATGGAACTCAGCTCGCCAATCACGTCGTGCTCGAACTGCTTCCGGGCGACGATCTGGCTGAGTCGTTGGGGCCTGTGGTACACGAGGCCTTCCACTACTTTTACGATTCAGTACCCAGGCAGCGGCATATGGCGCTGCTCAACGAATTTGTCTCGCACCCCGACCCGGCAGCGCTCTCGTTCTATTCCTATCTCAACGAAGCGTTGGCCACCGCTGCCGGAATCCAGGTGGACGAGCGGGTGCTGGGACCTGAGAAGATGCGTCTCCGCGGGCGGAACGTCAACTACGCGCATCCGTTTATCGGGCGGCTGGGCCAAGCCTCGGTGGGCCTGATGAAAGATCGGCTGGCAAGCGGTTCGCCACTGTTGTCCCGGTTGGCGGACACCTACGTAAGAAGCGGGCGCGCCGCGTTAGGCGACCTCGCCGCTTCGCCCCGGTTTCTGCTGGCGCATCATACTTTACAAGGCAACCGGGACTTCGTGGCCGCCTTCCAGCCGCTAGTGGCGGCCATACCCGCGATTACGACGGTGAGCGGAGCGGATGCGCTGGATCGCTTTCCGCGGCTGAATGCGATTGTGCTCGTCACGCCCGACGACCTGCGGCAGCCCGCGTTTGAACGTCTGGCCCCGGCTCAGACGATCGCCTCCCTGCGCCAACTCGCGGCCCAGCGCTTCTCTTTCGTCTACGCACAGCCCCGCGCCGGCGCCGGCGTGACCTACTACTTCGTCGCCGAAACGGAGGCACAATTGCGTCCCCTGCTTCAGGCCTTCTCCGCCTCCGACCAGCCATTTACCGGGCTGGCGCACCACCTACGCAGTCTCGACGGCAAGTAACTCCCGTACCGTCTGCACCAGTTGCTCCGGGCTCACCGGCTTGGCCAGCGACCGGCTGGCGCCGAGAAACCGCGCCATCCGCAGGTACTTCGCCGCGAACGCGCCCGAGATCGCGACAATTCGCACATTCGGATAGCGCTTGCGGATCTCTCCGATGGTTTCCATGCCTTCCTGCTCGGGCATCACCAGGTCGGTAATGACCAGTTCGAAAGGCGACGCCGCCAGTCTTGACAGAGCCTCCCGCCCGTTTCTCGCTTCCGCCGTTTGGAAGCCGGCGTTCACCAGTACCTCGACGAGATAACGCCGGACATCCTCTTCGTCGTCGACCACCAGGACGCGGGCCGGTCCGGGACCGGTGCTCAGCAGTTCCTTGACCTTGGCTGCGAGGCGGTCCGGACTGAATGGTTTTTGGAGAAATGCCGCACCCTTGCCCGTCACCCCCTCCTGCACCAGGGCATCATCGGAATAGCCGGAAATGTAGAGGACGCGCGTTTCCGGGTGGCGGCGGAGCACACGAAGCACCAGCTCGGGACCACGCATGACCGGCATCATCACGTCGGCCACCAGCAGGTGAATGGGCGCCGAATGGGACGCAGCGATCGCGAGAGCTTCGTCGGGGGTGGCGGCGACCAGGACGGCGTAGCCATACATCTCGAGGGCAGAGCGGGCGAAGTCGCGGACATCGTCGTGGTCCTCCACCAGGAGAACGGTCTCGGAGCCGCCGCGGGGGGCAGCGTCTTCGGCAACGGGTTCGGGTTCGACAGACTGGCAGGCGGGCAACAGGACGCGAAAGCGTGAACCCTTTCCGACCGCGGTTTCCGCCGCGATGTGCCCACCGCTCTGTTTGATGATGCCGTAGGCGGTTGAGAGGCCGAGTCCGGTGCCTTTGCCGGGTTCCTTCGTGGTGAAGAAGGGCTCAAATATGCGGTCCTTGACAACTTCGGACATGCCGCAGCCAGTATCGTCGACGAGGAGTTCTACATACGGACCCGGAGGCAGCCCCCGGACTTCCCCTTCCGCGAGGTCGACGTTGCGCGATTCCAGGGAAAGACGCCCGCCCTGCGGCATGGCATCGCGCGCATTCATCACCAGATTGACCAACACCTGATGCAGTTGTCCGAAGTCTGCCTGCACGGGATAGAGGTCGTCGGAAAGGCGGCATTCAAAATGGATGTGGTCACCCAGCAGTCTGGCCAGCAGTTCTCCGCTTTCGCGGACCACGGAGTTCAAACTGAAGGTCTGTGTCTGAAGGACTTGTTTCCGGCCGAATGCGAGGAGTTGTCCCGTCAGGTCCGCTGCCCGCTGCCCGGCTTTCCGCATTTGCGACAGGGGGGCAAAGAGGGGGTCGTGCGGGTTGATCTGGCTGAGGGCGAGGTCGCCGTAGCCGTTGATGACGGTGAGCAGATTGTTGAAGTCGTGAGCGATGCCGCCGGCCACGCGTCCCAGGCTCTCCATCTTCTGTGCGTAGCGCTGTTGTTCTTCCATGGCGCGCTGCTCGGTAACGTCCACGCCGAGAGCCGTCGCACCGGCCATCCGGCCATCAGCGTCGCGCAATGGGCTGACGCTCCAGTCGTACATGCGCACGCGCCCGTCCTTCGTGTAAAACCGGCAATCGACCCGGGCTCCCGCTTGAGTATTCTTCACCGTTTCAAAAACCTGCTGCACGCGGGAGAGGTCCTCCGGCAACACGTTACGAAAAGCGTAGCTACCCAAGACCTCGTCCCGGGTGCGACCGGAGGCCTGCAACAAAGCGTCGTTGCAGAAAGTGACCTTGCCGGCTGCATCGACGATGACGCCGGCGATGCTCGCCGACTCGAGCAAATCGCGGAAGCGGCGCTCGGAATGCCGTAATGCTTCTTCCGCGCGGCGGCGTTCGGTGACATCGCGCAGAATCGTGAGAACCGAGCGGCGTCCGCCCGCGGAGTCGATGACCGACTGCGACGCTTCGAGCCAGAGCTTGCGCCCGTCCCACATCGTGACCTCGGCATCACGGCCGAGGGCGCGTTCGGGGTTCGCCAGAAATGCGCGGTAGTCTGCCAGGGCGTCCAGCCGGGATTCCGGCGAGAGGCAGGCGCTGAAGAGCTGGCCTTCGAGAGCCGGGCGCTCTAAACCAACCAGGCGGCAGTAGGCTGCATTGACGCGGAGAAGACACCCGGCCTCGTCAGTAAGCCCCATGCCGTCGTGCGAGCATTCCCACAACAACCGGAACTGTTCTTCGGATTTTCGGAGTGCTTCCTCGGCCACTGTCCGTTCGGTGATGTCCTGGTACATCACCGCGACGCGTCCCGGGCTCGTCTGGAAGGCGTGAATTTCGTACACCGAATGCCTGCCCTGTTCGTCGTGGTGAACCCGGTCGGCGTGCCACACTTCACCCCACTCCCGCACCTGGCCGATCCCGCTGGCGAGGACGCTACTCAGGCTCGGAAACGCCTCCTGCAGCGGCGCGCCATAGGGGGCCCGGGCTTGGAACATCCTCTGGGCCGCGGCGTTGGCTTCCTCGAACGTCGCCACACCGTCGACCGGAACCGCAAACAAGTGCATGGCGATCGGAGAAGACTCGATGACACTGCGGAAACGGAGTTCGTTCTCGCGGGCGGCGAACTGTGCTTCGCGCAACTCGGTAACGTCGCTGAAGGTAACTTGCAGCGCCTGTAGTTCGCCCGATTGGTTCTTTTCGGGAACTGCGCCGGCAAGCAGCCAGCGCCACCCGGCTTTCGCATCGTTCCATGCGGCACAGAGCTCGCCAGAGGCTGGTACTCCATCCCGAAGGGCCTTGCCAACCACTGTTTCCTCCACCGGTAGCGGCGAGCCATCTTCGCGGATGCAACGCCAACCGCCGTGCAGGCCCCGGCGCATGATTTCCTCGCGCGACACTCCGAGGATCTCGGCGGCGGCGGAATTGACGGCCGTTACCTGCCCGTTGGCGGAAAGGTACACGGCGCCGGCCGCCATTGTCTCAAACAGGGCGCTGTGCTTTTTCTCGCTCTCGGCCAGGGCCTGCTGGGTTTCGCGTTCCGCGGTTACGTCGCGGAGCACACACCAAAGGCGCTTGAGCTGGCCTGCTTCTCCCATGGCAACGACACTGGAAACGAGACTGCGCACGCGGGGGCCATCGCCGGCCACACGATGCTCCCAGTTGCTCAAGCGGTAGCCCGCGTGCACCGCAGCGGCCAACAGGTCCCGATCGAGGGACGAACCGGCCTCGGCGAGGTCCCGAAGTCGCGCGCCAACCAGAGTGCCGGCATAAGGCATGCCGCGAAGCTGGGCGTAGGCGTCGTTACATTCCGCGATAACGCCGCGATCGAGCAGGTATTCAACCTGATCTGCCTCGGACAACGTTACCGGCACACCCTGGGCGAACTCGACGCGGCAAATGGCTTCGGTGCTGAATGCAATAAAGGAGCGGTAGCGGTATTCGGCTTGCCGGGCCCGCTGTTCGGCGCGGCTCCGGCCCAACTCCATCGCTGCGCGCGAAGCGAAGATCGACAGGGCGGATTCGACGGCCTTGCGCTCAGACACAGGCCCACGAAACAGCGTGGCCAGAAGACCAGTCACGATGCCTCCGGAGTCCCGCAGCGGTGCGGCAATGACCGAATCGATCTCGAACTGTTGTCCGAGCACTTCGCCGGGGTGAGCGCCGCGCCAGTCTTCCGCTACATAAAGGCCCTGCGCTCGCAGCACGTCGCCCCAACCCGCCGCGATATCGCAATTCAGCGGTTCAACTTGACCGCGGCGATGGCGTATAGCCAAGGTCTGCAATCGCTCCGGTTCGCCCGGAACGAGTTCGGCCGCGAGGGCGACTTCTGCGTCCAGGGACTGCGCCAGACGGCTCACAAGCGATTGGAAAAAGTCGTCCCCGGTGACCGAGGTAGTGGCTGCCGCAATCTCGCCGAGCAGCGTCTGGTAGCGTCTGCGGCCGCCAATGTCGCGCGCGAATCCGAGGATGCCGAAAGGCTTCCCGCCGCGAAATTGAAGCCGCGTGTCCACATCCAGCGAGAGAAGTTCGCCGGCCTTGGTGATCACCTGAACCTCGTAGCTGGTCTCGGCGACGCCGCTCAGCTTGGCCTCAATCATGGCTTGGACCAGCGAGTGGCTCTCCGGCGCCAGGATGTCACGGATATTGAGACCCAGCGCTTCCACGCGTGTGTAACCAGTGAGCCGCTCGCCCGCCTCGTTCAGTGACGTGAAGTTCCCATTGAGGTCGTGAGAGTAGACGATATGGCTCGGGTTTTCGAAGACCTCGCGAAACTGCTCCTCCAGTTCTTGCAAGCGAATTTCGGCTGGAGGCACGGGGCTTCCCATAGCTTTAGTCAAGCACAGTACGCATGGTACGTTTGTCCTGAGGTATTTCCCCGAGGAATCGTCCACCCTTCCCGCCGCCTTGCCCCGCCCACATTAAAACGTTATCGTGGAAGTAAGCGCAACCGCGTCATCTCGCCGTTTCACATTGGAAGCCGAACCATGCTCAAACCCAAAGCCGAAGTATCGGAAGATCTCAATCCCCAGGAAACCAACGAATGGTTGGAAGCACTGGATCAGGTGATTGACCAGTTTGGACCCGACCGGGCCCGCTATCTTCTCAACCAACTGGCCGACCGCGCTTACACGCTGGGCGTAAGTTCGCCGGTCAAGCTGGCCACGCCCTACATCAACACGATTCCGGTGGAAGAGGAAGTGGCATTTCCCGGGGACCGGGAATTGGAACGCCGCATCAAGAGCATCATCCGCTGGAACGCCATGGCGATGGTGGTGCGTGCCAACAAGTACGACGACGGCATTGGCGGTCACATCTCGACCTTTTCTTCGCTGGCGACGCTTTCGGAAATCGGCTTCAATCATTTTTTTCGCGCTGCCTACGGCGACCAGCCGGGCGACTTCATTTACTACCAGGGGCACGCATCCCCGGGCGTGTACGCCCGCGCGTTTCTCGAAGGCAGGCTGAGCGAAAAGCATCTTGAGAACTTCCGCCACGAGTTGCGTGAGCATCCAGGGCTTTCCTCGTATCCGCACCCGTGGCTGATGCCGGACTTCTGGAACTTCCCCACCGTAAGCATGGGGCTGGGTCCGCTGAATTCGATTTATCAGGCACGCTTCATGCGATATCTGGAGAATCGCGGGCTGATTCCGGTAACCGGACGCAAGATTTGGGCGTTTGTCGGCGACGGCGAATCCGACGAGCCGGAAACGCTCGGCTCGATTACGCTGGGTTCCCGCGAGAAGCTGGATAATCTCGTGTGGGTTGTAAACTGCAACCTCCAGCGGCTGGACGGTCCGGTGCGCGGCAATGCCTCGATCATTCAGGAGTTGGAGGGGCTCTTCCGCGGTGCCGGCTGGAACGTTCTAAAAGTCCTTTGGGGCAACGACTGGGACCGCTTGCTCGAAAAGGACCAGACGGGTCTACTCGTGAAGCGCATGCAGGAATGCGTGGACGGTGAATTCCAGAACTTCAAGGCCAAGGGTGGCGCGTACGTCCGGAAGGAGTTCTTCGGAAAGTATCCGGAATTGCTGGAACTCGTGGCCGACATGTCGGACGACCAACTCGCCAAACTGCGGCGTGGCGGGCACGACCCGCAGAAGGTGTACAACGCCTACAAACGCGCCATTGAAACCAAAGGCCAGCCCACGGTGATTCTGGCGAAAACCGTCAAAGGGTATGGATTGGGAGAAGCGGGCGAGGGCCGCAATACGACCCACCAGCAGAAGAAGCTCAACGAGCAGGAGATGGAACACTTCCGGAAGCGGTTTGAAGTTCCGGTGCCGGAAGACGCGGTAGCGAAGATGTCGTTCTACCGTCAGCCGGAGAACAGCCCCGAGATGCGCTATCTGCATGAGCGGCGGAGTGCCTTGGGCGGCTATCTG
>JAEUQD010000662.1 GCA_016789925.1 Bryobacterales bacterium
CGACGCCACGTCGAACCGCTTCAAAAGTCTACACCCGGTGTTCGTGTTGACCTTCTTTACGGGCTTTACCGGAGTCGGCATCGAGTACCACATGTTCAATCAGTGGACCGACCGCCTCCAGGATCAGGAGTACGACGTAAGCTTTTATCGGGGCAGTACGGGCACAACCGCGGTTGCCTCGAAGATGGCCGTGCGCCACGTTGCCTGGTCCAACTGGAAGTATCCCGATGGTCCGGAAGTAGGCCTCTTCACGGCGACAACAGCCGACCGCAAGACCTGGGATGGGACGACACCAGGCGCTGTGAGGCTAGACTACAACCTGCCTTACCTTCGCTATGCCGGCGTGATCCCTTACGATCCGACGGTGACAATCAACCAGAGTGCGCTTGACGACGTGCTGGTCAACACGCTCGGTCATAGCAGCGGCCAGAATCCGGCTTGGAACGTCGGCTCGAAATGCGCGATCGAAACCGTAAGCTTACTCAACGCCAACCGTGGAAACTCGGGACCGATTCACCGCGGCTGGGCCGACCCGGGCGGCCGCGCAGACCTGGGGTTGAATCCCTTTTGGTTCGTTGTCGGGCTCTACTCGATGGGCTCGTCGCTGCCCAGTGCGGAGCGCTGGCCGGAATGGCTCTTCGGAACCGGAAGTTGCGCCGGGTATTCGGTGATTCATCTTTGGCAAGGTACGACGGCGGCCAACTTCTGCGCCTCGGGCGAATCCGCTGCGTGCCCTACGTGCAAAAGCTGTACGGGTGCGAACCTGACGGCCTCTGCCTTCGGGCGGCCCATCTCCATCGATGCGCGGCCCGGCATCACGTACCTGAATGACCAGGCCAACAACGAAGACGCCGTGGGTCCCGTCGGCCAGCGCACCTACAATCTTTGGGGCACCGGTGACGGTACTTCTCACTTTCCTGAACTGGCCTTTGTTCCCTACCTGCTTTCGGGCGACTGGTATTACGAACAGAACCTCGCCACGATTGGCGCCTGGGTGTTGATGACGGCTGCACCCTATCCGCAGTACAACCAGTGGGATGTCACTGCTTACTACCAGCAGTACATGCGTCACGGTTCCTGGGGATGGTTCGCGAATTACAACGGCACGCGGCCTGTGGCCTGGGCGCTCCGTTCGCTGTCGAACGCGGCGTGGGCAATGAAGCAGGGTAGCCCGGAGCGCGAATTCTTTACCAAGAAAATCGAGATCCATGCTGCCGTCAACGAAGGCAAGTACAACATCACGAACGGCTACTACTACGAACCCTGTCCCGGAGCGTGTGTGGATGACTACTCGTACTGGCAATGGGGACGCAGGCGTCAGGGTTACGCGACCGAGAATATCTCGAAAACCATCCTTATCGGCACTGTCGGCGGCTATATCCCGTGGGACCTCTCACCGGGCACCTACGTCGACAAGCAGTACGCCTTCAACGCGCGCTCACTCTGGATGGATAACTATTACTACTCCGCGCTCGGTGACGCCGAGAACAAGGGATTCTGGCAACTGCGGCCGATTCGCACGTTCCACCATCGCGTGATGCTTAACTGGCTGCGCAATCCGGTGATGAATCCGTTCACCGTCGGCGAGTATCGTGTTCCAGGGCAGCCCTGCATGCCCGAAGGCGTCAGCAGGCCGGATGGCTGTGGGGAACAGACCTGGACCGCGATCGGCCAGGAGTTTGCGTTCTCGTCGTTCGACTACATCGCGCAGGCGTTTACCTCAACGGCGAAGTATCGCAACGGGTTTATCAACGATCACGACATGATCGGCGGTTATGCCCGTATCTCTTATGCAACGGCCTCGTTCCTACCGGACGGCGTGGCGCAGGATAACATGCGCGGCACGGCCGCGTGGGATTGGATTCGAGGCAACGTCAAGTTCCACAACCTTGCCGCCTCCAACCCAATGTGGGTGCTCAGCGCCAAAGTGGAGATCCGGAATGTGTCGATCCAGGTGGGCGACACCAGCGCGACGATCACGGCAAGCTCGAATACCTCCGATGCCTGCAAAATCGGGATTTCGGCGGGGCCGTTCGCGTCCACTTTCGACTCTCTCGACGCGGACGCGCAGATGGAGGGCAAGCAGATACACCATGCGGTCACTGGCTTGTCGCCATCCACGCTCTATCATTACCGCATTAGTTGCGGCCCTGCCGGACGTACCGGGCGAGTAAGGGGGACCTTTACGACGCCCGCCACCGGCGGCGCGGCGACTACCATTCCACTCAGCCTCACCGCTCCGCCCAATCGGGGTGTCGCGAACGTGCTGGTTGAGTATGGCGCCACCAGCGCGCTCGGATCGAGCGCAACCGTGGCCTGCGCCACCAATTGCGACGTCGCAATCCCGGCGTTGGTCAACCGCCAGACTTACTACCGCGTCACCTTCCGCGACGGCGCAAACAGCACCGTTGCCCGGGGACGGATCCTCGCTACTGTTGGAGTAGCGCAGTAAGCGGAAAACGCTAACGGCTCCGCCTTTGGCCGCGGGGCCGTTAGCGAACTTCCACTTGCACGTAGATTTCTTTGGTCTGTTCCAGGTTGGCGAACCGCGTTCCCGGCAGCTTCGCCGACGCCGTGCCCGCAGCCACCCCCCAGCGCGCCGCCTCCACAAAATCGTACCCATTCACCCTGGCCCAGACAAACGCGGCGTTCAACGCGTCGCCCGACCCGATCGGACTCACCGCTTCCACACGCGGCGGTACGATTTCCACAATCTGGTTCCCCATCCCCGCGATCGCTCCCCGGCTGCCGACCGAAATCATCACCGACTGTGCTCCCATCCCGAGAATCCGCTGTGCCGCGGTCCGGAAATGCTGCCTCGTAATGAGCGCCCGGTTCAAGAGCCGTGCCGCTTCCTGCTGATTCGGTGTCACCATGGTCGGCTGCTCTTCGAGGCCGAATTGCAGCACCTCTCCGTCGGTATCCAACAGCGTCTCCACGCCGTGCTCCCTGGCTGCCTGAATCAACCGGTTATAAAACTGCGGAGGCGCACCCGGCGGCAAACTTCCGCACAACAGCAGCCAGCGTGCCTCGGCGAGCCGTCCGCGGACCGTTTCCTCGAGTTGCGCCAGTTCCTGCTCGGTCAACGACGGGCCCATCTCATTGAGCTTGATCGTCAATCCCTGCCGGTCTGTGATGATCAAATTGGTACGCAGGTTTTGCGCAATCGGCACGACGTCGTAGGCGAACCCCTGGCGCGCTAAGCACTCTTCAAACCGCTTGCCGCTTTCCCCTCCCGACACTACGATGGCCCGTGTCGGCATGCCAAAGGCATGCAGCACGCTCGACGCGTTCAATCCGCGGCCACCAGCGGATTCCCCCCTTTGCAAGACATAGCCTCTGTCCTCGAAGGCCAGTCTGTCGGCGAGAATCGCGCTGTCGATGGCGGGATTTACAGTAACTGTGACAACCAAGTCCTTTATTCTAGCGAATCTTCCGCGGTTTGCTACCCTGACAGATTGAAAGATCAGCCGCTGCTGCCCGCCTATGCGGCGCTAGGGTCTGTCTGCTTCTTTTGGGGCACAACCTACCTCGCCATCCGCATGGCGTTGGAGTCGTTCCCTCCCCTCATTCTGATCTCCGGCCGCTTCATCGTCAGTGGAATCATCATGTTGGCGCTGATCCGCCAGCGCGGTTTGCCCCTGCCTCCCTGGCGTGACGCGCTCCGCACAGCGGTCAATGGCGTCCTCATCCTCGGTGTCGGCAACGGATGCCTCACCTACTCCGAACAACTGATTCCCTCGTTCCTTGCGGCTCTCTTCATCTCCATCTCCCCGTTTTGGATGGTCGGCCTCGAAGCCGCCGTACCGGGTGGCGAACCGTTGCGCCTGCCCACGGTCGTTGGAATGGTAATCGGCTTCTGCGGCGCCGCACTGCTGTTTGCGCCCAGCCTGCTTGCGCAAGGTTTCTCGGGCGCGATCTGGCAGGGTTTCCTACTGCTCCAACTCGGCAGCGCCTCCTGGAGCTTTGGCTCCATCCTTCAAAAACGGCAGAAATCCGCGGTGCACCCCTTTGTGAACGGCGGCATTCAGCAACTGGCCGCCGGGCTCGCCTTCCTACCCTCTGCCCTGCTCTCCTCCAATCACACCATTCGTTGGGAGACGCCGGGCGTGGGCGCGATGCTCTGGCTCATCGTCTTCGGATCCGTGGTCGGCTACAACTCCTACATCTATGCTTTGGAACACCTTCCCGTTGCCCTGGTCTCGATCTATACCTACGTCAATCCAGTGGTGGCCGCGGCGCTCGGCTGGCTGGTTTACCGCGAACCGTTCGGCCGGCGCGAAGCCCTGGCCATGGGCATCATCTTCGCGGGAGTTGCCGTGGTGAAGTGGTTTACCAGTCAACGCAAGCGCTCGTCGCCTGTTTCGTTAAGCCCGGATAAGTCTCGATTAAGAACGTAAAGATTGGCCCCGGTCGGGTATCGTTTCCCACTATGCGATCGTCCTAACTGGCGTGCAGAGTTTACAGCGACTCATCGTGGCCAGCCTCATCGCCCTCGCCGGGCTAGCCCAGGCACCGCCGGATCGAATCCTCGGGACGGTCGAATCGGTCACCGCATCCCAGATCAAGGTCAAGCAGGACCGTGGCGAAACCACGACGGTCGTGCTCAGTGGGACGACTCGCGTGCAGCGAGTTCCACCGGAAGCGCGCGACCTCGCTTCGGCCCAGCCCATCTCCACGGCTGACCTCGCCGCCGGCGACCGGGTTCTCGTGCGCGGAACCGCCACCGCCGAAGGGTTTCAGGCTACCTCCGTTGTCGTGATGAGCGGTCAGGACATTCAGCGTAAGAACGAACAGGAGCGGACGGAATGGAACCGCCGGGGAATCTCGGGGCTTGTTCAGAGTGTCGACGCCGGCAAGGGTGAGATCATCGTCACCGTCCGCTCCTTCCAAGGCTCGCAGCAGCTCACCGTGGCCACCAGCCAGTCCACCCCATTCAAGCGCTACGCTCCGGACTCGATCCGCTTTGCCGATGCCAAGGACAGCGCCATCAAGGAAATTCGCTTAGGTGACCAGTTGCGCGCTCTCGGGGAGAAGAATCCAGAGGGGACCCGTCTGACCGCCGAACGCGTCGTTTTCGGAACCTTCCGCTCCGTCGCGGGTTCGGTGATGGAAGTGAATGCCGCCGCCGGCGAGATCAAAATAAA
>JAEUQD010000673.1 GCA_016789925.1 Bryobacterales bacterium
CCAATAGTCCAACCCGTACCGCTGGCAAATCCCCGCGATCGCGCGGTTCATCTCGCGCTTCGGCACTTTGACTACGGGGTTTCTGCCTTCGTCTCCGAACGGGATGTTCTCCACGGCATTGATGCCAAACAGCGCCAGTTCGCGGATGTACTGCTCAAACTGCGGCACCGTCCATGCATCCCACGAGTTTGCAGTCGCGCGGAAGCCCAACTGGTGTCCGCGAATCGACGACATCGGCGACGTAGTCACATCCAGGCTTGCCGGCAATTCGAGCTTGCCCTTCGCCCAGTCTAATTGCCGCAGCAGATGCCCCACACCATAAAGAGCGCCCCGTGCATCGGCCCCCACCACCCAGACGACGGAAACGTCCACGCGTATCCGGATCCCTTCGCTCCGCGCCGTGGTTTCCGGAATCTGACGCCCCCACTCGGGCACGTTGCGGGTCGAGGTGACCGCGATCACCGGACCCTGCGCCGGCCAGCGCGAGTCCACCCGGAGCCGCACCCCACTGCGGCGCTCCATCTCCTCCAGCAAGACCGCCGCCGCCGTCTTCTCAGCCGCCGGCAACTCGCCCGGCCTCACAACCACTACGGCACGGCTCACATCCAACGCCGCGCCCATCAAGGGCGCGCCAACCAGCGCACCCAACAGAAACAGCGTTACGCCGGTACGGCGCTCAACCCCGGTTTGTTTAGCAATCCCGTCTTTACCCATCCATCCCTCACATCGAACACCCCAGGGAACCGCTTGTCCCACCCCTTGTTCGCCGCCGGAACGTACTGGCGCGAGTTACATTCGATAGCTGCCACGGTCGGTATGTGCGCCGCCAGGCCGGCCGAATGGATCATCGATGCCCCGGGACACGTCAAATCCTGCACGCAGAGGAACATCTTGTACTTCTGCGCGGCCGCCCCCATCAGCAGTGCCTGCGCCTGCCCTTTGCAGGCCTTCAGAGCGACACCCGTGTAGCCCATCTCGCGACCTAGAATCAGCGCATCCAACTCAGTAAGTGATTCGTCGATTACCACCGGCAACAGCTTGGCCGCCTCGTGCATTTTGTTTCGCGGGTTGGCCCGCAGGTCGCGTGCCGTCGGCTGCTCGATGTACTGGACGCGCTTGAAACCTGCCGGAACCCGCTCTTTCACCTGGCGGATGAAGCCCATCAGGTATTCGATATTCGGGCACTTTTCGTTGAAGTCGAGCGAGTAGTTCCACTGGGTGACGCCGCGCTTCTGCTGCGCCTCGGCGGCTGCCCGCTCCACAGCCACTACGCGATTCACGTCCCAGATCAGATCTTCGCCGTTCAGTTTGATCTTGATATGGGTCAGTCCGCTGTAGTTGATCCATTCCGGCAGCGTCTCCGGCAGCCCGTCGCCAATGCGCTTCGTGATGTCGCTGGCCGTAATCGGATCCACCGCGCCCACCAGGTGATAGAGCGGCATCCGCGGCTTCGGCTCCTTCAAGACGTACTTATCCAGGTGATCGCCCGCGAAATCCTTACCCAGATAATGCCCCAAATCGTGCGACATCAGTTCCGGCGTATAGGTGTGGTACGTGCTTCGCCCCAGCATCTTACCAAAGGCGTCGTGCACCGCCGCATCAAACGGACTCGCCGTCACCAGCGTGCACAGCTTCGGAATCGGCTGGGCCAGTTTCAACGCCCGCGTCACCTTGTCCGCCACCTTCACATACTCGGGCTCCAGCGCGTGGTTCAAATCCACTGGGTGCCCGTACTCTTTGTACGCGGCTGTGATCCGGTGCAACTCCACCGTCAGCGCCTTCATCGCCTCCAGCGTCTGCTCGTACTTCAACACCTTCGAGGGAAAGGCCCAGACATTGCCCAGCGGCATCGACGCGAATCCTTTCGCCGTCTTCCCGCCCGCGCTTTCCACGACGACATTCACGTTCAGCAGCGTGACCTTGTTTACCTCGGTCCCGCCGAACTTGATGGGCGTGCGGTACAAGTAATCCTCGTAGCCGTAGGTGACTTCCTTGATGCGGACGTCTGTGCTTTTCCGGGCGTGCAGAAGAGCGGGAACGCCGAGGGCGCTGGCGAGAAATGAACGTCGATTCATGGCAGGTAGCCCCTATTCTACTCCACGGTCCAGCCGCTTCACGGCGAGATACAACGCCGCGAACAACATCGCCGAGAACACGGCGAGGTGCCATGCATGCGCCGTGAGCCAGGGGAGTGCGTTATCGCCGAGTTGGGCGCCGAGGAACGCGAGTCCGAAGTACCGGGGAGCGCGCGCAGCCAGGATGGTGAGGAGAAAAGATCGGGGGCGCACACCAAGTGCGCCCGCCGAGAGCACAAAGACCTTCACTGGAAGTCCTGGAATCGGTACCAGTGCAGGAATAAACACCGTCAGCAGCCCAAAACGCCCGAACCAAGCCCTAAATTTCAGGGCGAGAGGCGAGCTTGCGTGCCGCTCCAGGTAAACTTCACCGCCCTTACGGGCGATCAAGAATAAAATCATACACCCAATTGCCGACCCAACGACAGCCAGAAATGCAGATAAGGTGGCCAACCCTGGATTGGTGATCGCCGTCAGCACCATAATCGCGTCCACACCACCCGGCAGCGGAATGCCCGCCGAGTCGATCAATGAGATTGCAAATGCGCCCGGCGGCCCGAACGCCTGGAGCCACAACGCGAGCTTACGCATGGGCCGGTCTCTGATCCAGTAACCGCCGCAGCCCGTCTTCGTCGATCACCGGCACACCCAGTGCCTGCGCCTTTGTCAATTTCGAGCCCGCCTTCTCTCCCGCCACTACATAGCTTGTCTTCTTACTGACCGAATCGCCCGCCTTGCCGCCCGCGGCTTCAATCATCGCGTGG
>JAEUQD010000737.1 GCA_016789925.1 Bryobacterales bacterium
TTCGCCCGGATTGGACGTGATCTTAATCCTGATCTGGTCAGAGAGGACACGCGTGCCTCCGGTAACGGCGCTGCGGTCGCCGCCGGACTCGCGGATCACCGGAGCACTCTCGCCCGTGATCACGGACTCATCCACGGTGGCGATGCCTTCGACGACTTCGCCGTCACCGGGAATGATGTCGCCCGTTTCGGTGATCACCACGTCTCCAGCGCGCAGTTGCGAGGCGGAGACTTTTTCGATTTTGCCGTTCGCCCCGATGCGTTTGGCGACGGAATCCGACTTGGTCTTCCGCAGCGTGTCGGCCTGAGCCTTCCCGCGAGCTTCCGCCATGGCTTCCGCAAAGTTGGCAAACAGGACGGTGAACCACAACCACAGCGCAATCTGGAGATTGAATCCTATGTTCGGAGCGCCGGCCGCGACGTCACGAATCAGGAATATGGTGGTCACCCCTGCGCCAACTTCGACGACAAAGATGACGGGATTTTTCAGTAGCGTCACGGGGTTGAGTTTCGCGAAGGAATCTCGAACGGCGCGCCGCAGAATGTCCGGATCGAAGAAAGGGCGGGAGTGCGCCAGTTTTCCGGGCAGTAGCTCGACTGGGTCGCCGGCGGACTTCACGATAGGCGTTTCGGCGTGCATGTTAGAACAACCTCCCTTGGTGCATCAGGAAATGCTCGACGATGGGGCTCAAGGAAAGGGCGGGGAAGAACGTGAGCGCACCCACGATTACGACCGTTCCCACCAGTAGCATCACGAATAGCGGGCCATGAGTCGGCAGAGTGCCGCTGGTAATGGCCAATCTCTTCTTAGCCGCCAGGCTACCCGCGGCGGCGAGCATCGGGATAATGATCAGAAACCGTCCGGCGAGCATCGCCAGCCCGATGGTCAAGTTGTACCAGGGCGTGTTGGCGCTGAGTCCCGCGAAGGCGCTGCCATTGTTGCCCGCGCCGCTCGAATACGCATAGAGGATTTCAGCGAGTCCATGCGGCCCGCCGTTGTTGAGGTTGCCCGTGGCGGCGCCATAGCTTCCATTCCAGTACGAGCCGGAAGCGAATGAGATCGCGGAAGTGACGCCGGTGAACAACAGAATCGCGGCGGAAGTGGCGATCAAAGCGAGCATCGCCATCTTCACTTCCTTGGCTTCAATCTTCTTGCCCAGATATTCGGGTGTGCGGCCCACCATCAGCCCGGCGATAAACACGGCCAGAATCGCGAAGAGCAGCATGCCGTAGAGGCCCGCGCCGGTTCCCCCGAATATGACCTCGCCGACCTCCATGTTGAAGAGGGGGACCAAGCCGCCCAGAGGAGTGAAACTGTCGTGCATCCCAATGACGGCGCCGCAACTGGCGGCCGTGGTGATGGTCGCGAACAGAGAGGTTGCGGCAATCCCGAAGCGAACTTCTTTGCCTTCCATGTTGCCGCCCGCTTGAGCCGCCGTCGGGTTCGATTCGATACCGAACCTGGCAAGATTCGGATTACCGGCTTGCTCGGCAGTATAGACGACAAAGACTCCAATGAGGAACATCACGCTCATCGCGGCGAAGAGCGCCCAGCCCTGCCGCTGATCGCCGACCATGCGTCCAAATGTGTAGGTCAAACCAGCGGGGATCACGAAAATCATGAGCATCTGCACCAGATTGGTGAGCGGTGTCGGATTCTCGAATGGGTGCGAGGAGTTTGCATTGAAGAACCCGCCGCCGTTGGTGCCGAGCATCTTGATGGCCTCCTGGGAGGCGACCGGCCCCTGCGCGATGACTTGCGTCTTGCCTTCGAGCGTTGTGACTTGCGTGTAGGATGACAGGTTCTGAATAACGCCTTGCGAGCACAGGAAGAGCGCGCCGGCGAGCGACAACGGCAGAAACAGGTAGAGGACCGCGCGGGTCAAGTCGACCCAGAAATTCCCGATCGAGTTCGCCTGCTGGCGCGCAAAACCCCGAATGACGGCGATCGCTACGGCAACGCCGACAGCCGCGGAGACGAAGTTTTGAACCGTGAGCGCTGTCATCTGGACCAGGTAACTCAGAGTCGTCTCGCCACCATAGGACTGCCAGTTTGTGTTGGTCATGAAGCTGACCGCCGTATTGAACGCCAGGTCCGGTGTCATGGCGGTGGCGTTCCCAGGGACCTGCGCGGTGCCGAAGCCCGCGGGGTTTAACGGCAGAACCCGCTGCAAGCGCTGGAGCGCATAGACGAAGAGGAAGCTGAAAAAGCTGAACGACAGAATGCTGCCTGCGTACTGCGTCCAGCGCTGTTCGGTGTCCTCGCGAACGCCGGCAAGGGAGTAGCAGAGCCGTTCGATGGGGCGCAAGATGGGGTGAAGAAACGTCCGCTCCCCTGCAAACAGCCGGGCCATGAAAGCTCCGACCGGCTTGGCGAGGGCGAGGATCAGGCCAAAGTAGATTGCGATTTGGAATATGCCATTGGCAGTCATAGGAGGTCGTCAAAAGCGCTCGGGCTTCAACAGTGCGTAGATCAAGTAGAAGAGCAGAAATACGGCACACAGACCAGCGAAGAAGTAATCCATTTGGCAGGTCCTTTCGCGACAGATGTCAGAGTTTTTCGCACGCTCTGGTGAGGATCCAGCACAGGGCGAAGAAGAGAAAACCAGCCGCGATGTAAAACAGGTCAAGCATCAGAAAATCCCTTTGAACGCTTTCACTGACGAGCGTAGAGCTAAACTCGTAAAGAAGTCATAAAGGACCACTAAGGATTGCGTTAAGGGAGAGGAAGGGCGTTTATTTCGAGGGTTTCTGGGCCAGATCGAAGCGATATCCTACCCACGGCTCGGTCAAGAGATAGCGTGGAGCGGAGGGGTCGGGCTCGATCTTCCGGCGAAGCTGGTTCACGAAGACCCTAAGGTACTCAACCTGGTCCCCGTAATCCGGCCCCCACACCGCCTGCAAGAGCTTCACATGGGGGATCACCACGTTCGCGTTGGCAATCAGGTAGTGGAGTAGATCGAACTCCTTGGGTGTGAGCCGAACTTCCGCTTCGCCCTTCCGAACGCGGCGCGTGCTCAAGTCGATCTCGATTCCGCTCAAGTGGACCACCGCATCAGCGGCGCCTTGGACCACAGGCAGGCGGCGCAGGGCGGCCCGAATACGGGCCAGCAGTTCCGGCATCCCGAATGGCTTAGTGATGTAGTCGTCGGCCCCGGCATCCAGCGCGTTCACCTTGTCCTGCTCTGAATTGCGGACCGTCAACATGATGATCGCCACGTCAGATCCCGTGCGGATCTCACGGCATGCCGCCATCCCGCCCATGCCCGGCATGTTCATGTCCAAAAGCACGAGGTCGAATCGTTGATCGCGAACTGCGAGCAAGGCGTCCTCGCCAGTCTTGACATCGAATACTTCGTAACCCTGAGCGGAAAGTGTTGTTCGCAGTACGCGGCGAATCTGCGGCTCGTCGTCAACGACGAGGATTCGTCCTGAACTCATGCCCGGACCCCCTGTGCAACCGGCAAGGCAAGGCAGAACACCGCTCCGAC
>JAEUQD010000739.1 GCA_016789925.1 Bryobacterales bacterium
TCTTCATGCCTTCACTGTCTCCTTGTGTCCTTCGTTGGTCACGATTTCCGAAAAGTCCGCGATGGAGGAGGATTCGCGGAGGATTGCATCGAGGAGAGCGAGGCGGTTATTACGCACCGCCGCGTCTTCCACATTGACAAGCACTTTGTCGAAAAACAGGTCGACCGCCGGACGCAAGCCGGCGATCTTCTCGAGCGAGCCGCGATAACCCGACGATTCCCGGGCCTCCTCGCGCACACGCTGAAAACTCAAATACAGCTCACGCTCCGGCCCTTCTTCGAGCAGGGCCTCGTTGACGGGATTGCCCGAGGCAACGCCGGCCTGCTTGAGGATGTTGCGGATGCGTTTGAACGACGCAGCCAGCGGCTCGAAGTTGGCCGTGGGCCGCACTGCCTTCAACGCCTCCAGCCGACTCGCCAGGTCCTTCAGTTGCCCCCAGTCGCAGGCCATCGCCGCATTAATCTCGTCGTAGGCAAACCCCCTGATCTCGCGGAAGTAGTACCGCAGGCGGTCCTGGAAAAACTCGACGAGCGCGGTGTCGCCGCCCAGCACCGAATCGAGTTTCACATCCAATTCACCTTCCACGAGGATCTTCACCACTCCCTGCGCGGCCCGCCGAAGCGCGAACGGATCGCGTGAACCCGATGGAATCAGGCCCACCCGGAAGCACTCGCGCAGCGTGTCCAGTTTGTCGGCCAGCGCCGCCACCTGCCCCGCGCGGGTGGACGGGATCGAATCCTCCATCGACACGGGTTTGTAATGCTCGTAGATGGCCCTGGCCGCCGCCTCGGGTTCGCCTTGCGCCCGTGCGTAGAGGCCGCCCACAACTCCTTGCAACTCGGTGAACTCCTTCACCATGTCGGTGGTCAGGTCGGTTTTTGCCAGCAGTGCCGCGCGTTCGGCATTTGCGTCGCCGCCCAATGCACGAACCAGGTCCACCACGCGGTTGGTCTTATCGAGATAGGAGCCGAGCTTGGCCTGAAACGTCACATGGGCGAGCGACTCGACACGATCGCGCAGTGTCTTCTGTTGGTCGACGTCCCAGAAGAACCGGGCATCGTTAAAGCGGGCTCGCAACACGCGCTCGTTGCCCGAAACAATCCAGCCTTCGGGATCACCGCCGACGTTCATCACAGCGATAAAATGCGGCGCGAGCGTGCCGTCGGGGTTCTCCACCGAGAAATACCTCTGGTGGTGGCGCATTACGGTGACCAGCACCTCGGCGGGCAAAGAAAGATACGACTCGGAGAATGAGCCCAGAATCGGCGTGGGCCATTCGGTAAGGTACACGAGCGTGTCGAGCAGCGCGGGGTCGGGCTT
The DNA here is from genome assembly GCA_016789925.1 of Bryobacterales bacterium. Classification (GTDB taxonomy): domain Bacteria; phylum Acidobacteriota; class Terriglobia; order Bryobacterales; family Bryobacteraceae; genus JADLDI01. The sequence continues at coordinate 1,321 of JAEUQD010000739.1, forward strand.
GATGGCGAACGGCTTGCCATCAAGCAGTTGGGCGATGCCGATCTCGATGCGCTGGCGGCGCTCACTGGCGCGCACGAGCACCTTGGCGGCAGCGAGTTTGGCCTCGTAGTTCGACACGCTCACCTTGATGGGCTTCCCGGCGGCTTTGCGTCCAGCCGCGGTCCGGTGGCCCTGCGTGAACTCACCGGCCACGACACCGGAAACCTCCACCGGAACCACTTCCTTGCCCAGCAAGGTCACCAGCCAGCGCAAGGGCCGGATGAAGCGGGGCGAGCCCTTGGTGGTCCAGTACATGGCCTTGGGCCAGGGAATGCCCAGGATCAAGCTGGGCAACTGCTCTGTAAGAATGTCTTTCGTGGCGCGCCCGGCGATCTTCTTGCGATAGGCGAAGTACTCGCCCTTCGGGGTGGTCACGGTTTCCAACTGGTCGACCGTTGCGCCGTTCTTGCGGGCAAATCCCTGCGCCGCGCCTTCGCCGGCGGATTTCGGTGGTCCGCTGACCACTTCTTCGCTATCGGCCTGGCCTGCCGGCAGTCCGTTCGCCTTCAGGACGAGCCGCCGCGGCGTGGCATCCACCCAGTCGACCTTACCGGACAGGCGGTTGTCGGCGAGTAGTTTCTCAAACGCCCCGCGCAAGTGATCGAGCGCCGGGACAATCATCCAATCGGGAATTTCTTCCGCTCCGATCTCGAGCAGAAACGGCAGCGTGCGAGCCATTACGCCACCTCCCGGCGGGCTTGCTGCTGCGCGGCCCAAAGTTGCGCCGTGCCGACCGCCAATCGCCGCACCCTCCCGATGACGGCCACGCGTTCGGTGACCGAAATGGCGCCGCGGCTGTCGAGCAGGTTAAAGAGGTTCGAACACTTCAGCACGTGATCGTAGGTGGGGAGAACCGGAAATCGTCCCGGCTGCTCGTATTTTTCGTAGAGCGCCAGCAGGCGCTGGCACTCCTTCTCATGGAGCTCAAACAATTGCCAGAGCATGGCGACATCGGCCATTTCAAAGTTGTAGACCGAGAACTGTTGCTCATCCTGGAAGCGGACATCCCGGTAACTGAAGCCGGGCGCCCATTCGATTTCGTAGATGGATTCCTTGCCCTGAAGGAATGCCGCAATACGTTCCAGGCCATAGGTGAGTTCGGCGGGCACCACGTCGAGGTCGATGCCGCCGCACTGCTGGAAGTAGGTGAACTGCGTAATCTCGAGTCCATCGAGCATCACCTGCCAGCCGATGCCCCATGCACCGAGGGTAGGCGATTCCCAGTTGTCCTCTTCAAACTTAATGTCGTGTTTGGCGAGGTCGATGCCGATGGCCTCGAGAGAGCCGAGATACTGATCGATCACGTCCGGCGGGGACGGCTTCAGAATCACCTGCAACTGCTGGTGCTTGTAGAGGCGGTTGGGGTTCTCGCCATAGCGGCCGTCGGCCGGACGCCGCGATGGCTGGACGTAGGCGACGCGGTAGGGCTCGGGACCGAGCACCCGCAAAAAGGTCTCCGGACACATCGTGCCGGCGCCCACCTCGACATCGTAAGGTTCCTGCAAAATGCAGCCGCGCTCAGCCCAGTAGCGCTTCAGCTTGCCGACCAATGTTTGGAAATTATCCATATATCCTTGTTAGGCCAAAGTCTCCATGTATTGGGGTGTCAACAGGCGGCGTTCGGTTTGCTCCTCAATCAAGGCGATCAGCCGCCTGCGGAGGCCACTGCCGGTCTTGCGCGACCATTCGCGCGGGGCGAGGCGCCCAATCGGGGAGCGGAGGATCTCTTCGGCCAGTTGGTGGTCGTCCTCGGTCAGTTCCATCGGCGCCAGAAAGCCCGAAAGCCGCACCGCCCATAGCGTGAAGTAGTTCACCGCGGGCCAGAGCGCCTGGGGGCCGGTTTCGCGCAGATACGCGGTCACGGCCAGCAGCAAGCGGAAGAATCGTTCGTTGGGTTCCTGGGCAGGGAGTAACTGCTCGGAGAGTTCGGCCATGTAGTCGAGGCCCACGGCTAACTCATAGCTGGATGCAAGGCCGAACTGCGAATGGATCAGCTCGCAACTGTCCAGCGAGTCCAGGTCTCGATTTTCGCGGTGAAAGTAGAACACTTTGACGTATGAAAGCCGCTGAAGCGCGCTGCCAAACCGGTTTACCGGCTTTCTCGCTCTTCGGGCGACGCCGCGCAGCTTGCCTTGATCCCGAGTGAAATAGCTGACAATGAGATCTGCTTCTCGCAGCGGATAAGTCCGTAAAATAAACGCTTCGCTCGCTTGGGCGGACATTTGCCGCTGGCCGTGTAAATACTCAGATTACCACGAAGCCGCGCTAAACTAGAGCGCTTATGGACCCGAAACAAGAAGTCGCAGGACGCCTGCGCAGCCGGGCGTGGTTTGACAACCCACACAACCCGGGGATGACTTCCATCTACCTCGAACGCTTCGCCAACTACGGCTTAACGCGCGAAGAACTGCAATGCGGCAAACCCATCATCGCGATCGCCCAGACAGGCTCGGACCTCTCGCCGTGCAATCGCCATCATCTTGAACTCGCCTCCCGGCTGCGCGACGGCATCCGCGACGCCGGCGGTATTCCGTTCGTCGTTCCGGTGCACCCGATTCAGGAAAGTTGCCGGCGGCCCACCGCCGCCATCGACCGCAACCTAGCCTACATGGGCCTGGTCGAGATCCTGCACGGCAACCCATTTGACGGGGTGGTTCTGACTACCGGCTGCGACAAGACTACACCCGCCTGCATCATGGCGGCCGCCACCGTGAACATCCCGGCCATCGTCTATTCCGGCGGGCCGATGGTGAACAGCTACTACAAGGGCCAGTTGGCCGGGTCGGGCATGGCCGTTTGGGAAGCGCGGCGCCTGCATGCCGCCGGCCAAATCGACTACAACGAATTTGTCGAGATGGTGTGCGCTTCGGCGCCTTCGGTGGGCCACTGCAACACGATGGGCACGGCGCTGACCATGAACTCACTGGCCGAGGCGCTGGGCATGTCGCTCACCGGCTGCGCTTCCATTCCCGGACCCTACCGCGAGCGCGGGCAGATGGGCTACGTCACGGGACGGCGCATCGTCGAGATGGTGCACGAAAATCTGCGGCCTTCCGACATTCTCACGCGTGAAGCCTTCGAAAACGCCATCGTCGTCTGTTCGGCCATCGGCGGCTCCACCAACGCCCCGCCGCACATCAACGCCATCGCCCGCCACATCGGCGTTGAACTGGATATCAAGGATTGGGAAACGGTCGGGCACGAGATTCCGCTGCTGGTGAACTGCCAGCCGGCTGGCGAGTTCCTCGGTGAAAGCTACCATTTGGCCGGCGGCGTTCCGGCCGTGATGGGCGAGTTGATGGTGGCGGGCAAGATCAGAGAAAACGCCATGACCGTCAGCGGCAAGACCATGGGCGAGAACCTGAAGGGCAAGCGCTCGGAGGATCCGAAGGTGATCAGGTCATACGACCAGCCGCTGATGCTCGAAGCCGGGTTCCTTGTAGTGGGCGGCAACCTCTTTGACTCCGCCCTGGTCAAGACGTCGGTGATCGGCGAAGAGTTCCGCCAGCGCTTCCTGTCCGAGCCCGGACACGAGAACGTGTTCACCGGCCGTGCGCTGGTGTTCGACGGGCCGGAGGACTATCACGAGCGGATCAACGATCCGTCTTTGAATCCCGATGCCCACTGCATTCTGGTGATCCGGAACGTCGGTCCGGTCGGTTATCCGGGAGCGGCGGAGGTGGTTAACATGCTGCCGCCGGACGCGCTGGTGCAGCAGGGCATCAATGTGCTGCCGTGCATCGGCGACGGACGGCAGTCGGGAACGTCGGCCAGCCCCTCGATCCTGAACGCGTCGCCGGAATCGGCCGTGGGCGGAAACCTGGCGATCCTGCAGACCGGCGACCAGATTCGAATCGATCTGAACGCGCGGCGGGTGGACGTCCTGATTTCCGATGAGGAATTGGCGGCGCGGCGCGCCAAGCTGGAATTAAAGCTACCGCCGTCCCAGACGCCCTGGCAGGAAGTCTTTCGCGCCCATGTGGGACAGCTTTCTTCAGGAGCGGTGTTGGAGTTCGCTGTGAAGTATCAGCGCGTGGGCGAAAACCTACCCAGGCACAACCACTAACCCTGCCACTTGTAAAAAAAGAAGAGCAGCGGCTTGGTTCCGGTGTTCTTGATTCCGTGCAGTTTGTGGGCTCCGCAGTACATCATGGCTCCGGGGCCCACTTTGGTGGTCTTGCCTTCGACGAAGATCTCGCCCTGGCCTTCAGTGACCAGCAGGAACTCTTCCTCGGGATGGTGATGTGGCGGATGGGGCTCCATGCCGGGCTTCAGCGACAGGCTACCGGCGGTAATGTTCTTCAGCTGTTCTGTCGGTCCGTCGAAGTAGATCCGCAATTCGCCAAAGGGCTCCCGCTTGACTGCGGCGTCTTGGGCGAAGCGTGTGGCATCGGGCAGTCCTTTGACGGCGGCTTGTCCGGGCATCGCCACGCCCAAGAGGGCGCCTAATCCGGACAAGCTCAAAAAATCCCGGCGTTTGGCCATCGTTCTTTCGTTCCTTGATCTGATTTAATTTCGCGGATCTCAACGATTCTTGAAGTGGTAATCGTGCGGCGGTCTGGATGGTGGAATTCCAGGTGCATCCCACGCCCGATGAAGTCGGCTTTGATCATGGCCCCGCCCCACGTCGAGCCGTGAACTCGCACCAGGATCGGCTGCGGACAAAACACGGGGTGGCCGCAAATCCAGGCGCAGCCCTCGCCACAGTAGAGCAGGCGATACAGGCGGTTTTCCGTCTGCAACTCCAACTCTGCTCCGGCGAGCAGGTTGTCCAGGTGAACCCCGCCGAGAATCTCGCTTTCGACAATGCGGGCGTTCACGGGGTCGGCGAAACTGCCGTGCGGGAAGTCAGGTCCGTAGATGCCAGTGAGATTACCCACGCTGAACCCCGATTATACGCCAGCCCGCGGAGCACGCCGAGCCTCGCAAATGTAGCCCAACGTGAAGTCGCGGCGCTTGTCGAGGCCGTCCAGAACCGGGAGGACAAAAGCCACGGGGGCGACAACCAGGGCGGCGAGAACAAAGAGGGGACCCGGGAAGAACTGGAGCCCGTTGAGCAGACGGCGCGCCATCAGGCGGAAGTACCCTCCGACTGGCTTGATCGCAACCACTTCCAGGCCCGCCTGCGTGAACAGATACCGGAGTCCGTGCACCGTGTATCGGTAGTAGTCATGTGGCGCCTGGTGAACTTCCCATTCCAGCGGAGCCACGAGCAGCAGGCGTCCCTGGGGCGCGAGCACGCGGGCCAACTCAGCAACCACACGGGCCGGGTTGCGCACATGCTCCAGTGTCACGATGTTGACGCACGCCTCGAAGCTGGCGTTAGGCAGCGGCAGAGCCGTGAGGTCGGCCAAGCAGTCGAGTCTCCCGTAGTCCCATTGCGGATCGCCGACGCCCAAGTCGACGGAAAGGTACCGCTGGCGGGCGAACAAGTGCGCATACTGAAGTTCGCCAGCACCCGCGTCCAGCACCCGTGCGCCCGGTGGTAGTGATTCGGCGAATTGTCTCGTGGCCCGTTCGATTTCGGCTTCAAAGTGCAGCAACCAGCGCCGCAGCCAGCCGGGCAGGAGGTTGACCGCACTCCGGTAGATCAAGCTGTTTTGCGAGCCTCGATCATGACAGTAGATCCGGCGCGGCAGGCCGCCTCGAGCAGTGCGAACGGAGTGGCCGCCACTACCAGAGCGAAATAGACCAGATCTTTCATCAGCCGTTCGCGCGAGGTCTCCGCGAGGCCGCGGACACGCCGAGCCATCGGATCAAGCCCGGGCGCGAGGCTCGTGGCCAGCCCAGCGGGATTGTCGCGTAGCGAGAAATGCTTGACGCGCAAAACTTCGAAGCCGCTCCGGTCAAGCAGGATCTCCATATCCTTCAGCCGGAAATTGAGCAGATGCCGGGGAACATCGACCCCGGACCAGTTTTCTCCAAGAAGCAGGAACTGCCAGCACGCGGCATTGGGGACTTGCACGACCAGCCGGCCATCCGGATGAAGCAACTCGCGCGCGGCGTCCAGGTACGAGACCGGGTCGAAGAGATGCTCGAGCACGTGAAACATCGTGACCGCGGCGCAACTACCGGCGGGCAGCGGGGCTTGCGCTAGTGAGCCGCAAATCACCGGCACATTGTTTTGGCGCCACGCCGCGGCCGCAGCAGCGAGCGAAAAATCAAGCCCGATACCGGGCCAACCACGCTCACCGAGCATGCGCAGCAGCAGCGCCCCGCCACAGCCCACATCCAGCACCGGTCCCTGCGCCCCGCACCCCACCAGCGATTGCTCAACAAACCGAACATGGTCTCGCAAAACAAACCGCCGGTAGGCTTCCTCCAGATGCGAGGTCGCGTCGGATTCCGGAACATACCAATAGTTCGAAGGGTAGTACTGCCGCAACTCCACCGGACTGGGCCAAGGCGAGAGACGAATCAGCCCGCAAGTGCCACACTCCAACACGCGGAAAATCTTGTCTGTCGTGTGGTACAGGCGGTCGGTGCCTTCAAACAACAACCGCGCTTTCGGGCTGTCGCATGCCGGACAAAGGTCGATGGCTTGCTGACCTTCGGGTTCCGGTACCGGCTCGGCGGTTCGCACCTGCGCCACCAATTGTGTGTTCAAATAGCCTGTTCGTTCAATTCCCGTAGGGGAATCTGATATCGGCGCAGCAGGGCGATCATTTCCGAAGAGGTCAATTTGCGGATCTTCCGCATGGCCATTCGCTTGCGAAGTGTAGACGGCAGCATTCGCATCGCCGCCCAGTCCGCTTTCATCAGCGTCCAGGCCACCAGAGCTTTGCCCTTCCAACCCGGAAAACGTGCCACTTCCCCCTTGTTCCGGACCGCCGCCCAAACTCCGGCGGCGAGCCTTGCGAGATAGAACACGCCGTTTAGCCACAACAGTCTCCAGGGAAACAACTTAGCGGCCAGCAGGACACGGTTGCGTTCAATGAGTTCCAGTCTCCTTGGCGACATCACACCCAGCGTCGCGCCCCGGTGATGCTTTACCACAGCGCGTGGGATGTAGAGGCAACTCCATCCGGCTATTCTAGCGCGCAAGCCCAATTCGGCGTCGTCGGCATAGGCAAAGAAATCCTCGTCGAAGCCGCCGATCTCGTCGAGCATGGCCTTCCGATACATGGCAGCGCAGCCGTCCGGCCACAAAGCTTCTTCCTCTCGATCAAACTGGCCCGTGTCAAGCTGACCGGCACCGCGCCCCCGGTTCTGGCCGTCCCAATAGATGAGGTGACCTACCTTATCGATCCGGTTCGGAGTCTCCCAGACCAGGATCTTCGAAGCCGCCATACCCACATCCGGCCGCGCAAACGCGGCGTGGAGCGCGCCGAGCCATTCCGGTTCCGCCTCAGCGTCGTTGTTCAGCAGCGCGATGAACTGGCCGCGGGCAGCCGCAATCCCCTGGTTGTTTGCGGCGCAGAACCCGCGGTTCTCCTGGTTGCGGATCACTCGAAGAGGTAGTCGCCCCGCGAACTCCAACTCAGCCGTCGAGGCGCTGCCATCGGTCGATCCGTTATCCACGAGAACCACCTCGAACTCCCGGTAACTTTGCCGCGAAAGCGAGTGGAGACAAGCCCGCAACAACTCCCATCGATTCCAGTTGACGACGACAACCGTGACCAATTCCAAAGCGCGACCTTAGCAACCTATTGTGGCCCAACAAGCCCCTTTCGAAGTATTAAGTAAATTAAATCAAATCGATACACACTTGTGCCCCACCCGCTTGCAACCCATCCAGCCGGGTTATACTCTTCCTGTATGGCTCAGTTTGGCGATCAGTTGCGTCAGCAGCGTCTCGCCCGCGGCGTTTCCCTGTCTCAGATCGCCGCCGATACCAGGATCAGCGCCCGGTATCTCGAGGCGTTGGAAAATCACGAGATCAAGCAATTGCCCGGAGCCATCTTCGCGCGGAGTTTTGCGCGCCAGTATGCCAACTACGTCGGCCTGGATTTTGCGCGAATCGAGGCGGAGGTGGCGGCAACGTTTCCGAGTGAGGAATGTCTGCCGGCGGTGGAGTCCCAACCCGCAAAGGAGGGGATTCAGATCAAACCGCTCACCGAATGGCTGAACCTGGATGCGCCGACGTGGCGCAGGCTGCCCCGGCCGCTGTTTACGCTGGGCATTGTACTGCTGGCGTGTTCGGGAGTTTATTGGGGTTGGCAGCGGGCGATCCTGGGCATCTCCGGAACGGCAGATCGCCAAACCGACGAGGCTTCGGCGATTCCTCCGACCAAATTACCCAACAACCCCGCTGAGATGTTACCCGCTTCGCCGCTTGTGTCGGTCTCCAAAGCCACCGCAGAAACACCGCAAGTGCCACAAGGCACCACGTCTCTTGAGTTGCAAGCACCACCGGGATCTTCGGTCGGCGTGTCTGTAAGGGTCGTAGCCACTCAGGAAACCTGGGTTTCCATTACCGCCAATGGGAAGCGCCTCTTTCGCGGCATTCTTCAGCCGAATGAAGCGCGACTGCTGACCGGAGTCGAGAAGGCGACGATGATTATCGGGAACGCGGGCGGCGTCGACGTCCAAACTGATGGGCGCTCGATTGGGCCGATTGGCCCGCCGGGGCAGGTTCGTGTCGTGAACCTGAGCCCGCAAGGCATGGAGATCAAGCGGCAAGCCACCGAGTCCGGTTCCACTGGCGATGGCACGACTACCGGCACTACCTAACGCCGGTTTTCGAAGAACTCTTTCAACAGTTTCAGGCACTCCGGCCCAAGCACCCCTTCCACAACTTGCACCTGGTGGTTCAGAAGGTCGCTGTCAGCCACGCGGAACTTGCTGCGTACGCCGCCAAACCGCAGGTCCCGCGCCCCGAACACCAAGCGGCTTATGCGCGCATGCACCAGCGCTCCGGCGCACATCACACAGGGCTCCAGGGTGCAATACAGGGTGGCGCTCCCCAGCCGATAGTTGCCGAGTGAGCGAGCAGCCTGGCGCAGCACCAGCATCTCTGCGTGGGCCGTAGGGTCCGCCAGGGTGATGGGCGAGTTACCCGCGCCGGCAATCACCTTGTCCTGCACGACCACAACCGCGCCGACGGGGATCTCTCCGGCCGCCGCGGCTCGTCGCGCCCAGCCGAGCGCCTGCTCCATAAACTCGAGATCGGAGGCCGGATTCATCGCCAGAACTCTCAGTGTCGCATCCGCCGCCGCAGGGGCTGGCATTTGTTCCGTCGCGGGCTTACCATAAGGGCGGACAAGGAGGTTCGTATGAATAGCCTCGTTGTGTTTGTAACCTATACGGGGGCGTTTGTCTTCGCATTGCTGTTGCTCTACGGCTTGCGCAATGTCTCGTGGTCTTGGCATCTGCTGAGCCTCGTCGCGGCTCTCGGCATTGGGTTGATGCCTCCGCTGGAGGGATTTGCAGGCCCGGCCTACGACTTGGTGGTCGGAGCGATCTTCCTCGTGCTTTTTGTTTGGGGGCTTGGCGCGCCCCTATTTCACCACCATCATCAAGTCGCCCACTAGGAGCGCCGACAGCCGGCCAATCAGCTTGTTGCCGGCGTCTTCCGCCGAATAGTCTGCCTGCGGCATGTTGTCCACGGTGATGGCGATGGCAATGCGCCCACCCGGTGAATACACAATGCCGACGTCACTGCGGAGTTGGTCCAGCGCCCCCGACTTGCTGGCCACCGGCAGTTTGCCCTCATAGTGGCGGCCGATGCCATCCTTGTACTGCTGGCGTTTCAGAATCGAGAGGATGTCGCGAGAGGCTTCGCGGGACACAATCTCACCTTTCTCGAGGTTTTCGAGCAGCATCACCATCTCGCGCGGCGTGCTGCGCCCGATGCCCCAGCGGCGGTTCTCTTCTTTCCTGCCTTCGGCGCTGTGGCCCGTAGCGACCGGCTTCAGGTTCTTACCGTCACCGAGAATCTTGCGCATTGAGCGGGTCTGCGCGAATCCGATCCTGGCCAGATAAGCGTTGACGAAATCGCCGGTGAAGCGATCCAGAATGAGATTCGTGGCCGTGTTATCGCTCACCACGATCATGAGTGCCGCCAGATCTCGCAGCGGCAAACGGAGCCCCACCGAGAGCTCCTTCACGACGCCGGAGCCCGACACCTTGTCTTCCTCTCGCAGCAACAGAGTTTCGGTCCACTGCGCCTGGCCGGATTCGACCGCCTGATACACCGCGGCCAACACAGGCAGTTTGATCGTGCTCGCCGTTCGAACAGGATCGTTTTCGCGCAGTCCGTAGCTTCGCCCGGAGTCGAGGTTTTTGGCATAGAGGCTGACCGTGCCGTCGAAGCCCGTGATCGCGGCGCGGACCTTCTCGTCCAGTGTCTGCGGAAAGATGGCCGTGGCCGTCAGGAGAAGTAGAAGAATGCGCGCCATAGCAGTCGCATCGTAGCAGACTGGCATCGCTACAGCCGGCGTGGGAACTTCCGGGCGATTTCGGCCTGTTCATCCTCGTTGAGGGTTCTCACCTTCTCGCCGCGCAGCAGAAAGAACAGCCGAGCGGTCTCTTCAAATTCCTCAGCCCGGTCCACCGCTTCTTCCATCGTGCGCCCCAGGCACACCAGTCCGTGATTGCGCAGCAGAACCGTGTCGTGCAGGCGCGCCGCTTCTCCGATCGCCGCACCCAACTCGGCAGAACCGGGTCGAAGATAAGGGACCACGGCGACTGGCGCAACCCGCATCAGGTAGTAAGGGGTAATCACCGGCAGCGGCTGGCGTTCGTCCAGAGTCTCCAGGCAGGACAGCGCGACCACATGCGGTGAGTGCAGGTGCACGATGGCGGCGGCCCGCTCTCCGGCCTCGCGATAGGCTGCCAGGTGAAACGGATATTCCTTCGAAGGCTTGGCCGCGTTGCGCGAGTTCCCGTCCCCGTCGATGCACGCCAGATCGCAGGACCGCAGATTGCGCAGCGACCGTCCGGTGGGCGTGATCCAAACTTCATCGCCCAGGCGGACACTGAGATTTCCCGTCGACCCGAAGGCATAACCGCGCGAGAAGAAACTCGCGCCGATCTCGCAGAGCAACTCGAGTTCACGCATGATGGAGAGCTTTCGAAAAGAAGTCGCGGCTGCCGAAGTTGCCGGACTTCAACGCCAAATGCAGATGGGGTTCGTCCACTGAGCGCAGGGCCGGAACGCCGGGGTCCAGAATGGCGGTGAGTTCAACCGCTCGAAGCTGCAGTGCGTCAACCACCGCGCCCGCGGTTTCCCCGCCCGCGACGATCAACTTGTCCACAGCCGGCGCCAGTCTCTTGGCCAGTTCTGCGAAGGCCTGTTCTACTGCCTCGGCCGCGCCCGGCACGCGCTCTTCCGGCGGCGCTGACGACCGGATCAAAGCCACGCCGTTCCGCTCGACGCCCGCGCGCGCCTCCTGCTCCAGCCGCGCCAACTCGCGGGGGCCGAGATCAGCCACGTTCATCGACAGCGCTTCGTAGCCGCTTTCTTCCCACGCCCGAAGCTGATCGAGCGTGGCCGCCGAACAACTGCCGGCCAGGATGAGCGTTCCCGGACGCGCAGGCGCGTGGGGCGTGGCCTCGGCCGAAGCCGCCAACAGCCCGCGGCTTCGCCAGACGCCGGGCAACCTCATCGCCAGTCCCGAGCCTCCCGTAATCAAGGGAAGGTCGCACACCGCTTCGGCGATGCTGACCAAATCGGCATCCGTTACCGCATCCACCAAAGCTATTTCGACGCCTGGCGCCACCGCGAATCGCCCACGTTGCACGTCCGGCAACGCCACCAATCCGACACGACGGCTGGTTTGCCGCTGAAGCCAGCGGACCAGGTTCGCGTCGGTCATCGGGTTCAGAGGATGGTGCCGCATCGGCGACTCGTTCAATAGCACGCCGTTGACGAACAGGTGCCCCAGGTACTGCGTCCGGCCGTTCACCGGCAGCGCCGGCACGGCCACCGTGTAGGAGGCGTCGAGCGCGTTCAGCAGTTCGTCAAT
>JAEUQD010000779.1 GCA_016789925.1 Bryobacterales bacterium
ATCCAGATCGACGAGCCCACCATCGCGATGACGCTCACGATCAACACCTCGCCTTTTTCCGGCCGCGATGGCCATTTCGTCACCTCGCGTCACCTCCGCGACCGGCTCGACAAGGAACTGCAAACCAACGTTTCCATCAAAGTGGAGGAAGCCGGGGGGCCGGACTCTTTCAAGGTGATGGGCCGCGGCGAACTGCAACTGGCCATCCTCATCGAAATGATGCGGCGTGAAGGCTACGAACTGATGGCCGGAAAGCCCGAGATCCTCACCAAGACCATCGACGGCAAGATTCACGAGCCCCTCGAAGTCCTCACCGTCGACTGTCCGGAACAGTTTGTCGGCGTTGTGATGGAGAAAATGGGCATCCGCAAGGGCAAGATGACCAAGATGGTCAATCACGGCAGCGGACGCGTGCGGCTGGAGTTTCAGGTGCCTTCGCGCGGATTGATCGGCTTGCGGAGTGAACTGCTCACCGACACCAAAGGGACGGCGATCATGAACTCGCTCTTCCATGGCTACATCGAATGGCAGGGCGAGATCGCCACGCGGCCCACGGGTTCGCTGGTTGCCGACCGTCCGGGCAAGGCCACCGCCTTCGCCATCTGGAACCTGCAGGAGCGCGGCGAGATGTTCATCACGCCCACCACCGAGGTTTACGAAGGGATGATCGTCGGCGAGAACTCGCGCGATAACGACCTCGATGTCAATATCGTCCGCGAGAAGAAACTGACCAATATGCGTTCATCTTCGGCAGACGAAGCCATCCGCCTGGTGCCGCCACGGCTGCTGAACCTCGAGCAAGCCATCGAGTTTGTGCGGGACGACGAATGGGTGGAAGTGACTCCCTCCTCGATCCGGCTGCGTAAGAAGATCCTCAAATCCAACCAGCGCTAGCGAGGAGCGAAGACAAACAGGCGGGAGGGATCGTCCTCGGGCAGAAGGTAGAGCTTGCCGCCGGCGAATGCCATGCCTTCGTTGGTGAACGGCACGCCCCGGTCGGTGATGCCCGTCACGATCTGCCGGCTGAGTGTGAATTCGGGCAGCGACAGCCACTCGATCGCGCCCTCGCGGCGCGATAGCAGACCTGAGCCGATCAGTGTCGCGCCCATCCGCTTCAGGTCCTGATAGCCGGTGGGCCGGGGATTATCCCGCTTGGCCAACAGCTTTCCGCGCTCGTCCCAGACATAAAAGATGCGGCTATCCCAATTGCCGCCGATCAACTGGCCTTCGCCCGCGGCGATACAGCCGATGTGATCCGCAACAGGAAAGCGATCCAGCAGTTCAAGCGATTCTTTGTGGCGCTTCTGGATCGTGGCGCTGCTTGCGCGCCGGTATTCGGCCACCGGAACCCAGATCCAGTCACCCTGTCGCGCGATGCCTCCCGGATGGAACTGGTCTCCGTCCTGCACCTCTACTTGCCGGACGAGGCGTCCGCTGGTCAATTCAAAAAGCGAGAGAAAGCCTTTGCGCGTCTTTCTCTCGACTGACGAGACCCACAGGCGGCCGCCTTCGACGTCGATCCCCTGCACATGATGCAAGCTGGCTTGAAGAGGAATGGTCTTCTCGATACGCCAATCTTCGAGCGACTCCGCGGCGGCGAGCGCCGCCGCCAGCAGTGCCAACGGGATGAGCCGCATCGCTCTACGTCATCAGGATTCCGATAGCAACCGAATGAATCTTGGTTTCCGGTGTTTCCGCGCGTGACAGCAAAATCAGCGGAACTTTGGCGCCCATCACCACCCCGCCTGACTCTCCTTTGGCGAAATACAGGATCGCCCGGTACAGGATATTGGCGGCTTCGATGTCGGGAGGAATGAAGATATCGGTCTGCTCGACCAGGGGACTGACGATTCCCTTCCGGTCCGCGGCGAAACTGCTCAACGGCACATCGAGCGCGATCGGGCCTTCCACGTAAGCGCCGGTGATCTGGCCGCGGCGGTTCATCATCGTCAGCGCCGCGGCGTCCAGCGTGGCCGGCATGTCCGGGTTCACGAACTCCAACCCGCACAGCAACGCGACCTTGGGCTCGCTGATGCCCAGGGCGTGCGCCACCTCGATGGCGTTCCGGCA
>JAEUQD010000846.1 GCA_016789925.1 Bryobacterales bacterium
ATTTCGGCCCTGGCTCCGAAGACGCCGTCGTGGCTGACCCCGTGCGGGATCTCGAGCGGGATCTCGATGCGCTGCATGACACCGTTGCGGTTGGTGACCTTCTCTTCGACGGCGACGAAGGACGTGTACTGCGTCATGAGCCGATAGTCGAGACCGAGGCGCGTGATCTCGTCGCGCTCCGCCTCGGCGGGACGGGCCGATTGCAAATACTCGATCTTCGAGCGTGCCCACAAGCTGGCCACCGCGCCGTGACGCAGCTCGGCTGCCGGCAGGTTGATCGAAATCTCGCGGATAAACTCGCGGCCCTGCCTGCGTCCGCGCAGCCGGATGGTTCCGCTGGCGGCCGCCGAATAACGTCCGGTGATCGCGACGGGCTTGGCGTCGAACAGGTCGCGATGGCGCGTTGGATAGACTTCGGAGATCGGCAGTCCGTTCCAATCGACCGTGATGTCGGTGAGCAGCGGATTGCGAACCCGGGCCCAGAAGCGGTGGGCGGCGGCCGATCCATCGTCATCCAAGCCGACGTATTCGACGTCGCCGCGCCCGGCCTCGGCCATTTTGTCGAGCAGATAGCGGTTGACGGAACTGCCAATGCCGAAGGAGAAGACCCGGGCGTTGGCGTAGCGCTTCACCTCGTCGACGATCTCCATGTCGTTACCGACATAGCCGTCGGTGAGGAAGCAGACGATCCGGATGTGATCCGCCTCGCCGGGAGCGAGCGCCGCGCGGATGGCGCGCATCATCTCCGTACCTCCGCCGCCGGAGCGGCCGAGCAGGAATTGCTGCGCGCGGGAGACATTGGCGGGGGTGGCGGGAACGGGCTGCGGGAAAAGGATGTGGGTGTCGCCGGCGAAAGTGATCAGGTTGAAGGTATCGCGGGGATTCAAGCCGTCGAGCGCCAGCTTGATGACCTCCTTGGATTTCTCGATGGGGAACCCGGACATCGACCCCGAGGTGTCGACCACAAAGACGATTTCCTTGGGCGTGACCTCGGCGGGGCTCACGCTGGCGGGAGGCTGGACAATGAGGGTGAAGAAACCGCCGCGGGCGTCGCGATGGGTGAGGAGGGCGTCCTCGATCTTATTTCCGGCAACGGCCCAGCGGAGAATGAAATCGCGGTTGGGGATCTCGTTCTGGTTGCGCAGGCGCACGGTGGCGCGGCGCGGGTCGGGCGTTGCGATATCGATGGTGTGGGTTTGGGAGGCGATAGAGCGAATGGGAAGGGCGGCGTCGATGGTTGCCGATAAAGAGATGTCATGCCCGGCGCGACTGCCCTTCGGGGCGACATTCGCTTCTACGGGTCGGGAGAAATTGCGCGGGTTGTACCGTGGACCCACCACCATCGGGAACGCGAATTCGTAGCCGCCGTTGGCGTACTTCAGCGTTTCGACGTAGCGGATGGTGATTTCCACTGTCATGCCCGGTCCGATATTGGCGACCGCCTGGGTGAAGACGTTGGGCCGTTCCTGATTGAGCAGCGACGCCAGTTGCCCGCGGTTGCGCGCCTCGTCGTAGATGCGCTGCGCCTCTTCCCTCTTGCGGATGGTCCCCTTGATGGTGCGGTCGCCGACCTTCATGGTCATCTCATCGACGGCCGCGCGGTTGGGTAACGGGAACAGGTAGACGGCCTCGACGGCATGGTCGAGCGGGTTGACGAATTGTTGGGTGACGGTGACGCGGGCAAGAAAGCCGGAGATGTCGGCTTGCACCGCGGTGTGTTTCAAGGGGCAGGGCGGCTGATTGCCTTCGGCGATGCGTAAGGCGCCGGATGGCTCGGAAAAGGCTGCGCCGGCCAGTAGCGTTGCGAGGAAGAGCATGGTTTGAATCGGACCTCCTGTGCACGGTATGCCGTCACACGCATGGTCCTTTCAAAAAAAACATAGGTCCCCTACAACGGGAACGGCCGGCCGCTGTCCCAGCCGGCCCCCCGGCCAGTTGACGTAAAGATCTCACTTCGTGACCAGATTCCGCACCACCCACAGCTCACTCGATGTTTCGGTGAACGAATAAAGAAGACGCTTACCGTCGGGATGCAGGCTGGGAGCCGGGGCCAGGGGATCGGGCACGCGGATGCCTGTCGATTGAGGAACGCCACCATCCACCGACACCCAGAACATTTCGCTGCCTCGTTGCCCGTCCGGACTCGTGTATAGCTGGGAGAAAATCAACCGCTTGCTGTCCGGTGTCCAACTGAGACGAACCAGGTCGCCTGTCGCGAGCGTTCTCGACGGGCCGCCCGTGGTGGGCAGGAGCGCGATTCTGGTTCTCTTGTCACCGCCAAGCGCCTCCCGAAATGCAAACCAACGCCCATCAGGCGAAACCGCCGACGAGTACACACCGGCGCCCCCACTGTCGCTCAAGAGTTCCGTCTCTTTCCCTGTGGCAACCTCGTATCGACCGAATTTGCGACGCTCGCCTCCAGGCTGGAACACCCAGGCGAAGACCGATTCGCAGTCCGGCCCCACCGCACTTTCCACGGCGACGACGCCGGCATCCGGAGGCCGGAACAGGAACCGATCCGGATGCTTCGCGTCCCCAGTGCGGGAATCGAAAATGCGGAAGCGAAGGCCCTCCAGCAAAGCCAAGCTGCCGCCATCCGAGCACCATCGAAGTGGGGTGTTCGGAAAGGAAGTCCGATTTCGCACGGAGATTCCCCTGGCCATCACCTCATTGCCGCTCGAACTGCGGATGACGGGCCGGAAGTCGCCTCCGATGTCGCGCTCGGAATAGTAAGCGAATGAGTCACCCGACGGCGACCACACCGGCAACAGGTTACGTCCCAGATACGAATCCACCACTCGTGCCGGCGTGCCTTGCACTCGAAGAGTCTGGGGATCTACGATTGCCTGATACACATCGGTCGCTCTGTTTTCAAGGCGATAGAAAACCGAACCATCCTGACTGACTCCTTCGGGTCGGAAGTCGCCCGCATCGGGCTTGATCAACCTCGGCTCGCCCATGCTCTGGCCGTCTTTGAACCGTACCAGCCACATACCGAGCTTGCCATTCCGGTCGCTTCGGAATACGATCTGGTCGGTCTTCGGCACCCACATCGGAAACAGGTCCGAGCT
>JAEUQD010000851.1 GCA_016789925.1 Bryobacterales bacterium
GGCGAGGTTACCGTGGGCGATGAGAGCGCACTCCTCACTGCGGGAGATTTGGCACTGGCCCCGGCCGGTGTGCTGCACTCCGTCAGGAATCCCGGACCCGCCCGCCTCGTGCTGCTCGCAGTCCTCGCGCCGCCTCCACGCGCGAAGTAGAGCATTTCGGCTGAACGAAGAATGCCGGCGCTCCGCTCAGGTGTCTTCTCGCGGTGCCGGTGAGCCGTGAGGCGCCGGTAGAACCCCAGGTTCCCGGGTCGCACAGAAGGTGCATAAGGTGGCAGGGGGGCAGGGGAGCAGGGAGACCATCCCAGGCGAAGGCCGCAGCAATTCATTTCGTTTCGCAAGTAATTGATTCTATTGAAGACAAGGTGTCGAAAAGTGTCGAACGGGCCGTGGGCGGGTGTTGGGGGGGATTCTTCCGAAAATGCACGTCGTGCCCATTTTCATTTCCGGCGGTGACGAGCGCGTCATGGGTTGTTTCGTTTCGCAGGGCGTTGATTTGGTTGGGCGTGGCGTGTCGAAACGTGTCGAATGGGGGCCTGGGCGGGCGGGTGGCCGGGGGATTCGTTTCGCAGGGCGTTGATTCGGCTGGGCGTGGGGGTGTCGAAATGTGTCGAAGGGGCGGGGTGGGTTGGCGGGGATTAAATTCTCTGGGTGGTGAGTCTGGTGTGCGAGGGGGTGTCTAACGGGGTCCTTGGGGGGCGGGGGGGGGGGGGGAGCGTTGAGGCATTGCCGGGCCGAGGCCGAGGGCGCATGGGAGCGAAATCCTTTCTGTCCGAGAAATGAAAAAAGGACCAGGGAATCTCGCCGCAGGCTGACCTGGGGGAAGACACACTAGTCCTTTCTGTCTGGAAGCGTATCATGGCGCGATATCAGATGTCACGAGAAAAAGATGTGCTTTTTCTGAAAAGGGGGGCGCGCCAAGACGCCAGGACCGCCAAGGGGAAGCATTGACTTGGCCGGGCCACACTTTGGGCCAAAGTGCCGCAGGGGTGGTTCAGGCGGGCGGCACAAGCGGACAGAGAAGTTTAGCGTGTGAGAACCCCGAAGCCGCCGAGTTTCTCCCAGATGCTCGCATCGTCGCTAAACGAATCCAGCGCGAGCAGGATCACAAACAACCCGAACCCGATGGCCAGTATCCGCGGAATCAAATAGAGTGCCGTTCTCATTCCATCTCTACTCTTCCCCACCGCCCCACCACGGCGGCAGCGAAATGTTTTTCATCGCGCTCCAGCATGACATCCGAATAATTCAAGAGGGAGTCTTTCCACAATCATTCAGCTGTTCAAAGCGCACAACTGCTCTTTCTCCCTGTCTCAGACTTTGAACCCCGCTTGCCGTAGCAGTAATTCGAATCGTGGATCAGAACGCACCGGGTCCAACGCGGGCGAGTTCCTGGCCCAGACCAAACACTCCGAGCGATCCCGGACTGCCTTACGGAGCCATTCGAACGCCTTGTCCGCCTCGCCGAGGGCCGCGTAGGCGGAAGCGACTTCATAGGCGCATACATATGCTGTTTTCGATACTTTAGTCATTTTATCTAAAATATGATACGCCTCCTCTCTGGGTCCCAGCACCGCATATCCCCGTGCGAGGCTCATAGCCAGATAGCCATCCCGATCCAATTCTGCCGCTGTTCGAAAGTGGTCCATCGCCTCAGGGCCTCGGCCCAGTCTCTCCAGGGCGAGGGCGGTCATCAGGTGTCCCGACGCGAATTTCGGCTCCCGTTCAAGGATGCTCCGGCCAGCGCGGGCGGCCTTCTCGAAATCGCGTGCCACAAAATAGATGAACTGAACGTGCGACTGGGCGAAAAGGGACAACGGGTCGAGCTCCTGTGCCAGCAAAGCTTCGGAGATGGCCTTGTCGTGTTCTCCACATGTGCCAAAATACAGCGCGCGCAGCTGATGGGTAAATGGCAGCCCGGGGTTCAGCCGGATTGCCTGCCCTATGTGCCAGTCTGCGGCGTTCCAGTCCCAGTCATACTGAAGACTCACCCAGCCCAAAGCTGCGTGGGCTTCCGCCAGTCGCTCATCCAGTTGCAACGCTCTGAGTGCCGACGCCCTGGCTCTTGGCATTGTCTGGCTTGGCGCCAGTCGTCGCCCACAAAGGAAAATATGTGACAAGGCAAGGCCGGCATGGGCAGGTGCGAACTCCGGACCCTTTTCAATGGCCTGCTGGTATAGTACGGCACTCTTTTCAATCGCTTCCGTCCGCAGTTGACTGGCATAGTACCTGGCTTCCAGGTACAACCGCAGGACGTCAGGGTCCACGCGGCGAGCCGAGGCGAGTTGGTCCGACTCAAGCGGTGTCAGGCTGACCCGAATCTCCGAGGCGATCAGTTGCACAATTTCCTTCTGCAGCCTCAGGGTGTCGCCGACATCACGTTCATATGTTTCCGCCCAGAGGTTGCGATCACTGACTGCGTCAAACAGCTGGACCGTAATTCGCACCTTGCCGTCTGACTGTAGAACGGAACCTTCCACCACAGCATCTACGCTCACATCGCGGGCTATCTCGGCGAGTTTCCTTGAACTGCCCTTATATGACATCGCCGATGTCCGCGAAAGCACTCGCAGGGATCCCAGCCTGGAGAGATCGGCGATGAGAACTTCTGTAAGTCCGTCTGCGAAATACTCCTGCGCCGGGTCCCCCGAGACATTCTTAAAGGGAAGGACAGCGATCGACCGCCACCTGACGTCGGCTTCCCGCCGTTGCATTCCGCGAAAGAGCAGCCAGCTGCCACCGGCGGCCCCGGCGAGGATGGATGCGGCGTAACCCACAACCTTCCTTCGACTCGGCGGGCTCGCGGGCGCGGCAACTGGCCGGTCAGAGAATTTTGGGACGTACCCGCCCGTCGGGATCTCGATGGTGACTGGGTCCGCCAGACCCTCGTTCCGGTAATAGTCCTCCAGTTTTTGGCGAAGCCTCCGCGCCTGTACTCGAACAATTGGATCAGCGTCGGGATCGAATGATTCGCCTCGCCCAAGGGCTTCTGCTCCCACGGCAAACTCCTTCAGGCTATCGGCCTGCCCAAGCAGCGTGCGCTCAACGAGGTAACGTAACAGGCGTCCGAGGCTCTGCGCTCGCGCAAATGTACGCGATCCAAGCACACGTTCGAGTTCCGCTCGAACGGCCTCAGGAGGCGGCGCGGTCATCTGCACCTCCACCAGTGGGTTTTGCACAGTGTATCACCGCTTTGCGGATGCCGGTTACCCGTTCGTTACCCCCCGGTAACGGGTCTGTTTCTGTCCAGCGAGGCTCCCGCGAGCGAGCATTGCGCAAAGGAGGAACTGGTGTCGAAACAGTGCATAGGACTCCTGATGGCCGGAAGTCTGGCGGCGCAAACCCAAATCCCGAGGGCCTGGGATGATGCCGCCGTCGCTTCGGTTACGTTGCCGCTCGCCGTCGCGGACGCCAGCCCCGTTCAGATTCCATCCAGGTACTACTATGGAATTCCCGTTCGGCCCATCTACAAGAGCTATCCTGTCTATCATCCCGAGAAGGAGCCGCCCGGGTATATCGACGAGCTCAAGCAGCGGGAGCCCGAAATTGCCTTCCCCGCTTCCGTGCTTCGATCTCCGGAAGACTGGATCCGGGACGGGGAGTTGGTCTTTGATGCGCCTCTTTCGTACGGCAGTATTGCGGGGCCGCGGAGCGACTTGTACGTGCGCGACCCCGCCTGGCGCCAGTACGTCGGCATTCCCGTAGCCAGGGACGGAACAGTACCTTTCTATCGCTACGTTATTCGTAAAAAGGGCACGATCGAGCTTGGCGTATTCTCCTGCGCGATGTGCCACACGCGTGTGATGCCCGACGGATCGGTCGTGAAGGGAGCACAGGGGAACTTTCCCTTCGACCGGGCGTTAGCGCGAGATACCTCAGCGCAGAGCTTTCCGCTGTCTCTGTTTCGCCCGTTTCTGACTCGCCGCTTCGAGCGCATGCTTTATGCCGCTCCCTGGATGAATCCGGACGCGTATCCGGGACTTGAGAATCTGTCCTGGCAGGATGTCGTTGCACGCCACGCGTCAATTCCGCCGGGTGTCATTGCGCGGCACGGAACAAGTCCGCTGACTCCGGTGAAGGTACCGGACCTGATTGGCATTCAGGAAAGGCGCTACCTCGACGCTACCGGCCTGATGCGCCATCGTGAGATCGCTGACCTGATGCGCTATGCCACCATGAACCAGGAGACGGACGTATTCGCTCGCTATCGCGACTTTGTGCCCTCGGAGGCCGTACCCGTTATCATGGGGAAGCTGCCGGCCGATCCGGGGAAACTGGCATCGGGACGCTACGGTGACGAGCAGCTCTACGCTTTGGCACTGTATCTCTATAGCCTCAAACCGCCCCCAAATCCAAACCAGTTCGATGCCGGCGCCGCACAAGGAAAGAAGGTCTTCGATCGTGAAGGCTGCTCGGGATGCCACACTCCGCCGGCCTACACGAACAACATGTTGACGCTCGCGCCGGGATTCAAGCCACCACCGGATCACTGGCAAAAGTACCACATCCTGAATGTTTCCGTCGGCACCGATCCGGACCTGGCGCTGAAGACCCGCCGCGGCACGGGCTATTATAAGGTGCCTTCGCTCCGGGGTCTTTGGTACCGGGGGCCCCTGGAGCACAGCGGGTCCGTGGCGACGCTCGAAGACTGGTTCGATCCAGCCCGCTTGAGAGACGACTATGTCCCAACTGGCTTCAAGGGCTACGGAGTCAAGGCGCGTGCGGTAAAGGGTCATGAGTTCGGCTTGCATCTCTCGGCCGAGGATAAACGCGCTCTGATCGCGTTTCTCAGGACACTGTGACGTACGCACTATGCCAATGAGGAGTCCTTCTATTGCCGGCCTCTGCGAACCGACGAGAAGGGCGTCGAGCGCACGAGCGTTCCGGATGCGGCCTCGCCGGTGCGTGTCGCGTTCCTGCCGCCCATGTCCGGTCTCGCCGCCACGTGCTTCGCAAACCGACATGGCGGACGGTTATTCCCGGCCGCGCCCGTCCGAATAACTTGCCCTCGATGCGGCATATGACGGGTATGAGACGAAACTTCCTCTTATTCGCAATGGCTGCCCTATTCCCGGCGGTTTCCTCGCGGGCAAAGGCTCGTGTGGACGCGGTGAACCAGGACCACAGGAACATCGCAATGCACGGCTACGACCCAGTGGCGTACTTCACCGATGGACGGCCCGTCAAGGGATCGGCACAGTTCACCGCGCGCTGGATGGGCGCCTTGTGGCTGTTCGCCACTGCCGGACATCGCGACCTGTTTCAAAAGGCACCGGAGAAGTATGCTCCGCAATATGGCGCCTATTGCGCTTGGGCGGTCAGTAAGGGCTACACGGCCAATGGCGATCCGGAAGCATGGCGCATTGTGAACGGCAAGCTCTATCTGAACTACAGCAGGAGCGTACAGAAGCAGTGGGAGCAGGACGCCGCACAGCGCATAATGGAAGGCGACCGCAATTGGCCGGCGCTGCATAAATAGGCTTGCTTACCGCGGAGGGCTTCCGGTCCCAGGTTACATATCGCTGTATGTTTGCGCCGCCGACGAGCGGGGCTGCTGCGCCGAGCGCTACAAGGAAGCCCTGCCCAAGGCGAACATCGGCAAAAGCTGCGTCCGCTTCAGGCGTATGGCCGATCTCGATCCGCAGGCTCTCAGGAAACTGATCAAAGAGGGCGCCAAGACCAAGGCGGCCATTTAGGGACTCCACGTTCCCTCTAGCCAAGGCGCTGATGGAACGTTTCCCCGCCGTAAATCGTATTCTCCACCATGATGAAGTCCATCGCAGCCCTTCTCCTCGCCGCCATTGGAGTGTTAGCCTCCAACGCGACCGGAACCTGGAGCGGTACGATTCAGTACGACGATCAGGACCACTCCGGGCCAGCCCACATGGTGCTCAAACAGGAAGGCGAAAGGATCACTGGAACCGCCGGACCCAACGCGGACAACCAGTTCGCCATCACGGAAGGAAAGTTCGCCAACGGCCATCTCACCTTCGAAATCCCCACGCAGGGCATGAAGTTCGATCTGAAGCAGGAAAACGATCAGATCTCCGGCAAGGTCGTGCGCGATCACGAAGGCGAAATCCGAACCGCCACCATCCATCTGAAGCGCCAACCCTGACAGCGGCACCCGGAATTTCGAGTACCGTCATAGCGGAAATCCTAAATCGAAACTTCCAAACTCGAAGCATAGGGCAAAAAGCGCCAGAAACGCACAGCCTCGGCCGGACCTCCTGAGCCCCAAATCAATCTGCGAATCCGTCCTCCAGCCGCCCATGCCATCAACGCTTCGGCGCCTGGGCGCGCCGCAGCCACCCCACCACGAACAACGCGGAAAGCAGGAACAGCGGACCGGCAATGATCAGGTTCCAGTCCAGGCGATGCCGCCCCATCGTCGCAACGTACACACCGCCGAGTACGGCGAACAGCACCGCGCCCACCCACTCCCAGCGCCACGCCAGCGCCACAATGACGCCGTAAACCGCAACCGGGATGAGATGAACCCCGAAGCGGCCGAGTTTCTCCCAGATGCTCGCATCGCCGCTAAACGAATCCAGCGCGAACAGGCTCACAAACAACCCGAACCCGATGGCCAGTATCCGCGGAATCCAATAGAGCGCACCGCGTGCCGTCCTCATCGCACCTCCAGCATGACACCTTCCAGCCTTCGAATAATTCAACAAACAAGGGGTTGATCTCACACCGATGATGTCCCATACTGT
>JAEUQD010000891.1 GCA_016789925.1 Bryobacterales bacterium
GAACGGCAGAACTCCCGGATCGAACTGATTGCCAGCGAGAACTTCACGTCCGAGGCGGTGCTGGAAGCCACCGGCAGCGTGCTGACGAACAAGTATGCCGAAGGCTACCCGGGGAAGCGTTATTACGGGGGCTGCGAACACGTCGACGTCGTGGAGAACCTCGCGCGGGAGCGTGCCAAGCAGCTTTTCCGGGCGGAGCACGCGAACGTCCAGCCGCACTCCGGTTCGCAGGCCAACGAGGCCGCCTATGCGGCTGTCATCCAGCCGGGCGACACGATCCTGGGCATGAACCTGGCTCACGGCGGCCACCTGACGCACGGCCACCATTTGAATTTTTCGGGCAAGCTGTACAAGGTGGTTTCCTATGGCGTGCGGCGCGAGGACGAGCTGATCGACTACGACGAACTGGCTCGGGTGGCCGAGGAATCCAAGCCGAAACTGATCATCGCGGGGGCCAGCGCGTACCCGCGGATCATCGATTTCGCGCGGTTCCGGCAGGTGGCCGATGCGGTGGGCGCGGTGTTCCTGGTCGATATGGCCCATTTCTCGGGTTTGGTGGCGGCGGGCCTGTATCCCAACCCGTGCGACCACGCGGATATCGTCACGACGACCACGCATAAGACGCTGCGAGGGCCCCGCTCGGGCCTGATTTTGTGCCGGGCCCAGTATGCGGCGGCCATCGACCGGGCGGTGTTTCCGGGCGCTCAAGGCGGTCCGCTGTGCCATGTCGTGGCGGCGAAGGCGACGTGCTTTCTGGAAGCGTTACGGCCGGAGTTCCGCGCGTATCAGGAGCGGGTGCAGGCGAACGCCCGGACGATGGCGCAGGGGCTGATCGATGCCGGCTTTCGCGTGGTTTCCGGCGGCACCGACACCCATTTGTGTCTCGTCGATGTTTTTTCGAAAGGGGTTCGGGGCAAAGAGGCGGAGGCGGCCTTGGATAAAGCTCATATCACGGTGAACAAGAACGCCATTCCCTTCGACACGAATCCTCCGATGAATCCCTCGGGCATCCGGCTGGGGAGTCCGGCCGTGACGACACGGGGCTTCGGTGAGCCGGAGATGCGCCAGATCGCGTCGCTCATCGCCGAGCTGATCGAGTGTCTGGCGAAGGACCCGGCTGCGCTGGAGGGAGCGATCGCGAGCGTTCAGCGCCGGGTCGCGCAGTTGACCGACCGGTTCCCGCTCTACGCCTGGAAACAGGCTGGCGCCGGCGTCCGTTAAAGAATCCATGCCGCTCCGAATCATCCTGGACGCCCGCCACATTCAGGACTTCGGTATTGGCACCTACATTCGCAACCTGCTGGGGGGACTGGCTGCCATCGACGGGGAAAACCGCTACCTGGTGGTCTGCTCCCCGGCGCACCGTGCGTCGCTACCGCCGCTGCCGCGGAACTTCCGCTCGGTTCTCTACCGGCATTCGGATCTGGAAGTGGTGGACCATATCGCATTTCCCGCCTTTCTGCGCCGGCTCGGCGGCAATCTCTGCCACATTCCGCTCAATCGCGTGCCGTGGTTCATGCCCCGGCCCTACGTGGTCACCGTTCACGACATGAGCCGCCAGCTTTTCGCGGGTACGGGGTGGCGGAATCAATTGTCTCTGTACCGGTCGCGGCGAGGCCTGATGCGGGCGGCCAAGGTGATCGCGGTTTCCGGGGCGACACGGAGGAACGCGGAAAACGTCTTGGGAATTCCCCACGACCACGTGCGGCGGATCTACAACGCGCCGGATCCGCGATTTTACGAGACTCCGTCGGCGGAGGAGTCGGCGGCGCGCGACCGCGAGCGCATTACGGTTCTGGAGCGCTACCAGGTGACCTACCCGTTTGTCCTGTATGCCGGCAACATCCGGCCGCAAAAGAACCTGCCGCGGCTGATTGAAGCCTTCAGTGTGCTGCGGGGCGAACTTGCCGGGCACCCGCGGTTCCAGCATCTGCGGCTGATCGTGATTGGCGACGAGATTTCGCAATATCCGGCGGTGCGGCGCGCGGCCGCGCAAAGCCGTGCGGGGCAGAGCGTCCGGTTTCTGGGCTACGTTCCTTTTGAGACATTGCGGGCCTTTTATGAGTCGGCCGAGGTTTTCGTTTTTCCCTCGCTGCACGAAGGGTTTGGATTGCCACCGCTGGAGGCGATGGCGTGCGGCACGCCGGTGGTAGCCTCCAACGTCAGTTCGCTGCCGGAGGTAGTGGGCGACGCGGCGATCAAGGTGTCGCCGGACAATGTCTTCGAGATTGCGCGCGGTTTGCGGGACGTGCTGCTCGACCCCGAACTCCGCAGCCGGCTGGTGGAGCGAGGGTTCCTGCAGGCGCGGAAGTTTTCGTGGGATCGCACGGCGCGGCAGGTGCTGGAAACTTATTTAGAGGCGGCGCGCCGGCCGAAGTCCTGAACGGGGCCGGGCTCGGTCGCGCTTTGCGGCGGTTTCCTTCTGGGATCTTCGGGGAGGAGGTCTTCGACGCCCCAGTTGAGTTCGCGGAGGATCTGGTCTGCCACTTCGGGGGTGAGAATTCTAGCGCCTTTCAGCACATTATGTATATGCGATTGTGAGAGGCCCACGCGGCGCGCCAAGCCACGTTCGGTCAATTCGCCATTGCAGAGTTTCCGATTTAATACAGCGATTAGGGCATCGAGAGTCTGGCGGAACTGCATAGGGTCTCCTGATAGCTGTCTGAAATATACCGCATAAATATCAAAGATAATCAAAGAAAACTGATTTAATTAATATTAATTAATGATATTGAATGAAACGGCAATTTATCTCCTAAAATGAACATCTTACACCACTAGGGTATTGACCCTACTCGTCCGGGTACGAACTTACCCCATTTTTGGGGTTGACCAGATTTTTCCATCCTTTAGCATGAACTCATGACACGACGGCGCTTCTTCCCGACAGAGGAAAAATAAAGGGGCGCCTGGAGGACATTGCACCGTGATGGAATGGAATCGTTCTGAAATTTTGGCGTTAGCCGCACATAACTGCACGCGCTGCCATGGCGTGGGTTCGAGTATAGGAAAGCGTGGAAGATCGGTCACCTGCACCTGCGTACATCGGGCGGTGTTCCGCGCCTGCTACGAGCGTTTCCGCCGCTGCGCGGAAAAAGAGAAAGCATTGACGAAGTGCACGCTGGACCTACCGAGCGGCAACACGCGCCGCTATAGCTGGGGCCGCAAAGACGAAGAGTACATTGCCGATTTCTGCCTGGTGAGCCGGCGTTATTTGGACCAAGACGAGTATCGTGTTTTCCGTTTTCATTACTTGTTAGGCGCCGACTGGAAACTTTGCACACGGCAACTGAAGATCGAGAAGGGCGACTTCTTTCACATGCTCTATCGGATCCAACAGCGGCTGGGCCGCGTTTTCCGGGAACTGAAGCCCTTCGCGCTTTACCCCCTGGACGAGTATTTCGCCTCCACCGGACGGATGGAGTTGGAAGAACTCCGGTCGCCCGAAGCCGAGCGCGTGGTCGCGCTCTACCAGAAAGCGGAAGGCAGGCCGCTGGTGCCCCCGATGCGGCAGGCCGCCTGACCCTCCCGAGGGACTTGAGAATTGAACGAACGGCCGCCGGCCACTGTGCCGGCGGCCGTTTCGACGTTCTGAGCCTATGCGAGTACTTCCTGAATCACATTCCCGCTGACATCGGTCA
>JAEUQD010000919.1 GCA_016789925.1 Bryobacterales bacterium
TCCGGCGTATCGGCGAAGTGGCCAATCGACCGGCGATGCGTCGCCAGCGCTCCCCGCAGGAACGGGAAGATGTTCAGCGCCACGTCGCGCGCGTCGCGCCGCGTCGCATAGCGTTTACCGCCGAACGCCTTCTCCCCCAGCCGCGCCTCGTGGGTGGTAATGAACTCGCCCAGTTCATTGATGATCGCCAGCGAATTCTCGTAGCACTCCTGCTGCGTATCGCCCCAGGTGAACAATCCGTGTGAGCCCAGCACGATACCCTGCGCGCCCGGTTCCTGCGCCGCCTTCGACAGCATCAGCGCCAGTTCAAAGCCCGGCCGCTGCCACGGCAGCCACACCAACTTGCGACCGTAGCGGCTGTTGAACTCGTCCAGCTTCGCCTTGCCGTTGGCCGATGCCGCCAGCGCGATCGCCCAGTCCGGGTGCAAATGGTCCACGTGCGGATACGGAATAAAGGCGTGCAGCGGCGTGTCGATCGACGCCGGAACCGTGTTGCCCGCAAACGCGCACGACGGATAGAAACCGACCATCTCGTCTTCATGCGCCTCACCGCGATAGATGCCCTGGAGCGCTTCCAGTTGACCTTGATACAAAATCGCGAAACCGCTTTCCTTGATCGAGCCCAGGTCGCCGCCTGAGCCTTTCACCGCCATCACGCGGACCGGATTGCCGGACTTCGGGTCGATCGCCTCATACTTCGAACTCGTGTTTCCGCCGCCGAAATTCGTGATGCGCAAATCCGCACCCAGTAAGTTGGAGCGGTAACGAAGAAGAGTCAACGGGTCGCCGGAGCGCACCTCGGGGGCATTGTCATCCCAAAGCGAAGGGATCAGTTTAGTTTTGGTGGGCATTGTGGGGGTTAACCCACTATTTTACCTTGCTGCCGCCGCCATCACGGTCTGGAGCGCCTCTACACACCGTTTCATCTGATGATCGGTGCCCGTCGAGATACGAATACAGTTCGGCAGCCCGAACTGGTGTAGCGGCCGAACGATGATCCCCTGCCGCAGCAAACCCTCCACAATCCGCAAGGCTTCCTGCGGCGACGGCGTCTCCACCATCACGAAGTTAGCCAGCGACGGAATCACGCGCAATCCCATCGCCGTCACGTGCTCGGTCAGATATCGCAAACCACGCGCGTTCAGCGCCAGCGTCCGATGCAGAAACTCGAGATCGTCCAGCGCCGCTTCCGCCGCCACCGCCGCCGGTTGCGCCGGCTCGAACGTCAGCTTCACTTTCAGCAGGTTGGCGATCAGCGTCTCATGCGCGAACCCGTAGCCTACGCGCAACCCCGCCAGTCCGTACGCCTTCGAAAACGTCCGCAGCGTGATCACGTTGTCGTAGCGGTAGTGCATCGAGTCCGGATACTTGGGGTTGTCGCGCGCGTATTCGAAGTAAGCCTCGTCCACAATAATCAGAACCCGCTCAGGCACGTGCTTGTAGAACTCGTCGAACTCGTGCCGCGTGAATATCGTCCCCGTCGGGTTATTCGGATTCGCCAGGTAGATGATCTTCGTGTGCTCGTTGATCGCCGCCGCCAGCGCCGGCAGGTCCAGATGATAGTCGCGATGCGGCACCGTTCGGTATGTGATCCCGCGTGACTGCGCCACAATCTGGAACGCCGCGAACGTCGCCTCCGAGGTCAACACCTCGTCGTCGTCCAAGAGAAACGTGCGGATGATGTTCGAGATAATCCCTTCCGACCCGCTCCCCGCGATCACATTCTCCGGCTTGCACTCGAACAACTCGGCCAGCCGCCGGCGCAGCGACAGTCCGCCGTCCGGATAGAAATTCACCGAATGCAAACGCTGCCGGATGGCCTCGATGGCCCGCGGCGATGGTCCCAGCGGATTCTCATTCGAGGCTAGCTTGATAACCTCTTCCAGGCCATAAAGCTGCTTGATCTCGTCAATCTGCCGCCCCGGTTCATAGGGCCGCAGCGAAGCGATATACGGAGGAACAAGTGGCATAATCCACGTCCACCTCCATTATGGGGCTTGCGCGAAACAATAAACAGCCTTCATCGTACGCACGTAAATACGGCCATCGGCGATCGCTGGAGTCGACCAGCTTTCTTCCTCCAGTTCGTTCACCTTCAGCACTTCCCAATCCGCACCGGAGCGAACCACCACCAGCTTTCCTTCCTTGTTCAGCAGAAAGAGCTTCCCATCGGCGGCCACCGGCGACGCGTAGATCTCGCCCAGTGTCCCGCCCGCGCGCTCCTGCTTCAGCACCTTGCCTGTCGACGGCTCCAGCGCCGTCAGAATCCCGCCTTCCTTCAGCAGATACAGCACGTCCTGATACAACACCGGCGAAGGAATGTTCGGCAGCGACTTCTCATAACGCCACAGCACGTGCGTCTTGCTGATGTCGCCCTTGCCGTCCAACCGCACCGCCCACAACCCGTTCTGCGCCTTGCTCCGCGCGATGTGCAAATCCCAGTCGTAACTCGTGACGTAGTTGTCCTTGTCCAGGTCGAACAGGAACCAGTATTTCCGCAATTCCGGGTCCGGCGTTTCTTCCCGCGACAGCTTGCCGTCGCCGTCCTTGTCCGATTCCTTGAGAATCTCCGCGAACGGACCGAAATTCTGCCGGATGCCCAACTCCGCCAGCCCCGCCATCCACGAATGGACAAACAGCACGTCTTCGTTGTTCACCCGCCCGATCACCGGCAGCGACTTCGCCTGCCACGCCAACCCTTGCAGCCACCACACCTTCTCGCCGGTCTCCAGCGAGTAGGAGGTCACCTGGAACGAACCCGACACAATCACCTGCGCCGGACCTTTCCGAGGCTGATACACAATCGGCGATGGAAACGAATGCGTATGCGCCGGCCGCGGCGCTTTCCAAAGCTGCTTCCCCGTATCCTTATCTACCGCGAGCAGATAGGAATCCGTATCCTGGTCCACCACAAACAACAGCTTGTTCCCCGCCACCACCGGCGACGAAGCAAACCCGTACGGGGTGTTGAATGGCGCCAGTTGCAGCCGCCACCGTTCCTCTCCGTCCGTCCCGTAGGAAACCAGCCCGAACTCGTCAAACGCGACATACACGTTGCTTCCGTCGCTCACCGGAGTCGGCGCGGACAGCGCCCACGGGAACCCCTTCTTCAACGGTTTTCCCTGCGCGGACTCCCGCCGCCACAGAATTCGCCCCGTCTTCCGGTCCAGCGCAAACGTGAACAGCGTGTCCTTCTCCCGGCTGGTCACGTACAACCGGTCGCCCGTCACCACCGGCGAGGAATACCCCGGCGGCAGTTCCGTCCGCCACACCAGGTTCTCCGTCGGGCTCATCGCCACCGGCAACCCCTTGTCCGGAGCTACCCCTGACCCGTTCGGCCCCCGGAAACGAGACCAGTCCCCCGCCCACGTACTCAGGGCGAGCACACCCACCAGGCTCCATCGCATATCTACTATGGACGTACCACAACCGCGCCCGTCGCTAACGATTCCACAAATTTCACGTCCCCCTTCAGAAACGGATAGCCCGGCAACCGTTCCGGCGCTTCCCACACAATCTGCTCAAACGCCAGGTTCTCCGGTTCCCCGGTGAACCGCGTGACGCTGTGAAAAATCAGCCGCACCCGCGGCGTCCCGTCGTACTGATGCTCGTACCGCGCCAACTCCGGGCCGATCTCCGCCTCAATCGCCAGTTCCTCGACCAACTCGCGCGCCAGCGCCGCCGGCGCATCCTCGCCCGGCTCCAGTTTCCCGCCCGGAAACTCCCACTCCAACTCCCCCCACTCCCCGCGCGGACGCTGACCGATCAGAATCTTCCCATCCCGCACAATCACCGCCGCCGCCACTTCAATTACCTTGCTCACGCCATCTCCACGCTCTTGAACTTTTCGATCTCATCCAGCGGCGCTGATTGCAGCCGGTCCCATCGCTGCCGCCACCACGCCCACGGAATCTCGAACAATTGCACCCGCGCCGAAAACTTCGAACTCTCCTCGATAAAGCAGGAATGCGTGCACCAGCAGTTGTCCTGAGGAATCGCCGCCACCTCGCGCTGCATCTGCGCCGACCCCAGCGCCGCCCGCACGTCGTAATCGAACTCCGCCAGATCCCCGATCACCGGCCGCATCTCGCACGACCGGAACTTCCCGTTATGGTCCACCACCAGCGACGTCTGCCCCGCCGTGCACGCCATCGGCCACCGCGCGGGCGCGTCAAAGCACCGCTCGTGCAAGTCGAAATGCAGCCGCAGGTTGCCCAGATAGTACATCTCCGCCACATGCCGCGGACCCGCCGGCAGGTGCGCAAACAGCTTCCGCGCATAGGCACGATGCACCGGCATCAACCGCCGGTGCAACTCCGCCAGTTGCTCCCGCGTCATCCGCTGCA
>JAEUQD010000958.1 GCA_016789925.1 Bryobacterales bacterium
CTGCTCGAGCGCAAGGGCCGCGCCTTTGATCCCAGCCGCTATCAAAACTGGTACGGATACCGCGAGTTCTCCCGTGGGCCCCACACCAACCTCATGGTCCACTTCATCGACCTCGTGCACTTCGTCACCAACGTCCAGTTCCCCAAGCGCGTGGTCGCACTGGGCGGCATCTACCGCTGGAAGGAATCCTACGATGTCCCGGATTCCATCGAAGTGCTGCTCGAATACCCCGAAGGCTTCCTCGTACGCTACTGCACCATGTTTGGCAACAGCGCCAACAACTACGCGAAGTTCTTCGGCACCCGTGGCACGATGGACGCCAAGAGCCTTTCGCCGCGCACCCGCTGGACCGCGTCCGGAGAAGGCTCCGGCGAGCCCGACAAGATCCAGAAGGAGATGGAAGTTCCCGTTGTGGACCCGGTGGTCCACCACATGAAGAACTTCATCGACTCAGTCCGTTCCCGCAAGCCGCCCATCGCACCCATCGAAGCCGGCTATGCCCACTCCGTGGCCGTCCTGATGGCCGATGAGGCCTACGTCACCGGCCGGCGGGTCACCTACGACCACTCCAAGCGCGAGATCGTACCCGTTTAAGGGAGACCGTTAGAGGGAAAGGCTTCAGGGCTTTTTATCACTGTCGCGCCGTAAGGTCGGTGTTTTCTGCGCCGCTTTTGGCGTTGCGGGCGACGGCGCGCGGATCTCCTGCACTCTTTTGCGGACCTCGCCGCTATCGGAGAAGTTGGGCGCAAGCAGCAGATAGCTGTCGTAGGCTTGGGCGGCCTTTGCCCGGTCCCCCGCGGCCTCCCAGAAGAAGCCGAGTTCGGAATAGATTGGGGCGTAGTTGCGGTCGAGCGCGATCGTCGCATTGGCGGCGCGGGCGAAATCCCGGGCATTGCCGAGCAAGCGGTGGACGCGGGCCAGGGACCAGAGGATCCCGATCGACTGGGGATGCAGGCGGGCGGCTTTTTCGAGGTACGGGACGGCGTCGCGAAGTTCCCCGGCGTTGATGCGCTGGCGGGCGATTTCGAGCGGAGGCAATGCCCACTCCGGAGTAAGCCTGGCGGCTTGTTCGAAGGCCTGCCGCGATTCGGCGGCGCGTCCCAGGCGGCTGAGCGCGACCCCCAGAGCGTTGTAGGAACAGGCGAAATCCGCATCGATGGCCAGCGACTGGTGCAGAGCCTCGACGGCGGCCGCGAACTCGTTGGCGGCGATGTGTGCGCGGGCTTGGCAGAACAGGGCCTTGGCCTTCAGTGAGGAGTCACCGGGGCGGAGCGTGGCGAGAATCCGGAAAGCCTCCGCCGAGCGGAGGAACATCGGCCGCTTGAGGGCGTTGGTGGTGGACTGGACGTAGTCGGACACACATTCCATGCCGGCGTCCTCGAGTGCGCCCATGATCAGAGCGGAAGCCGTGGCGGATGGTCCATTCAGGGCGCGGAACTGCTCCCATGCGCCTCCAGGGTTGAGTAGGTTGCCGGACCGGATGGCGGTCTGCATCCGAAACAGCGCGAGTACGGGCGACTGGTGGAGGTCGACAGTGTTGGGACCGGCTTCGAGAGTCAGCGACTGTTCCACCGGCTGCTCGCCTGGGAGTTCGGCGGACAGGACTCTTGCACCGGCTTCGGTGTCAACGACGAGATCGCCCGTGGGGCGGATGCTGCCGCGGAACTCGCGGTCCAGATAAACGGCTGTGTTGGGAGGTCCGGTGAGGCGCAGTGTGGCGGGGGCAGCGGGTTGCCGCCGGACATCGACGGAAACGGACGCCACGGGCATCGCGGCGTCGAAATTGCCGGCGATGCGTGGATTCTGGCGGGCTCCGGTCTGGCTAGGAACGGCCGTCGAGACGAAGTCGATGAGTTCCGAGGCGCGTACAAAGCCGTCGTGGTCGCGGTCGGCGGAACCGCGCAGGGCGGTGAGCAGCGAATAGGTGAACACGCCGTGGCCTCCGCCCCAGCGGACGTCCTCGAACGACTGTTCGCTCGGCCGGGAGGCGAGGAGTTTCAGGAACGAGCGGTCGCTTGCTCCCATCGCTTCGAGCGATCTCTGCGCGGTCGCGGGAAGGACAGTTGGGTCGGCGGTCCAGCCGATGCCCCCGGCATGGCAGGCGTCGGCGACCAGGACAACGCCGGCGGCGCGCAGTCTGCTGGTGAGTGCTTCGTTGACTTCCTGGAAAGGGATTCCGGTGGCGTGAAGATTCTGGGGATCCGAATCGTGGGCAACGAAGTAGCTGCCGCCCCGTTCTTCCGCCACGGCGTGACCGGCGAAAAAGAGGTAGACGATGTCGTTGGGACCCGCGGAACCGGGGAGCCAGGAATGGAGCGCGGCGCGAATGTTGCCGATAGTGGCGGACTGGTCCGTGAGAAGGCGAATGTTCGCTGCCGGGAATCCGCCCCCTTCGGGCGAGCGAAGCAGCCGGGCGAACTCCTCAGCG
>JAEUQD010000965.1 GCA_016789925.1 Bryobacterales bacterium
ACCGGCGGGTCCACCGGACCCCGAGGTCTACAGCGATCTCTTCATTGCCGAAGGAATGGCGGAGTACTCGAAGGCGACTGGCGAGCGCAAATTTTGGGATCAGGCTCGCGAGCTTGTGTTGCGCTGCGTGCAGCGTTACGACCGGCCCGACTATCACCCGATCATCGGGAGAACGTACCTGGGTTCGAACGCTCCGCTGCTGCCCGGCGCGCGCGTGCTGGGTGTGTGGATGGTGCTGATTCGCGCCACCACACAGATGCTGGCCATGCGGCCGGACGCCGAGTTGCAGAAGGTGAGCGACCGTTGTGTGGACGCGATTCTCAATCGCCACGTGAACCCACGGTTCAACCTGCTGAACGAGATTCTCAAGCACGACATGTCGCGCGCGGGCGAGCCTTACGAACAACTGGTGTACGCGGGGCACGCCATCGAGACGCTCTGGATGGTGTTGGACGAAGCGGTGCGGCGCCGCGACAACGCGTTGTTCGACCGCACGGCGGCGCTGTTCAAGCGCCACTGCGAAGTCGCGCGAGACCGCGTGTATGGAGGGCTGTTCCGCAACCTGACGCACGTGGACGAGAATCGCTGGACGATGGACAAGACGCTGTTCCCCCACCAGGAGGCGCTGATTGGCGCGATGATCATGCGGGAGCAAACCGGCGACGAATGGGCGCGCGAGTTCTACCGAGAGATTGATCAATACACGCGCGCGAAGTTCCCGATGCGCGCGATCAAATCACCGCTGTGGCAGGTGATCGGCAATCGCCAGGTGGACATCACGCCCGGGATGACGCGCGCGGAAAACTATCATCACCCGCGTTACCTGATGTTGAACCTGCTGGCGGCGGAGCGGCTTATGGCGCGGAAGGGCGCGCCGCTGCGGCGGGCCGGTCGAACACGCGAATCTCATACCGCAGCGTGACGGGCTTGCCCGGTTCGACGCGGTAAGGCGTCACGCCGGGGAAGTTTGCGCCCACAAAGCCGTAGTGGCGCAGGCACCAGTCGTTGGGGAACTGCGGATTGCGCCGGTCCGCCTCGATGCGCACGCCCGCGCGGCCGCCGGCGAACTGCGCTTCGAGTTGCGCCCAGCGGTGGCGGTTGTGGTTCTCGTCTTTCGCCACCGGTCCTTCACTCGATTCGAGGCGAGTCTCCTGCCTGGGCGCGAACCGGATGCTGACGCCGCCGTAGCCTTTGTTCTGCTCCGGCGCGCCGGCGATCGAGACCGGCCTTTCCAGGGCGCGCAGCACGATGGTCAACGCCAGGCGCCGCTCCGCGCCGCGTGCCTTGTAGACCACCAGTTCCATGTCTTCGGCGAGCGCGGGCTTGCCGTCCACACGCCACTCGTGGCGCGCTGCCAGGCGGGCGGAAGTGTTGGATGTCTGGCGGGCCAGGATCTCGACGAGGCGATGTTCCGCGCCGGTCAATGTCCAGGAATCGGCGCGCGTTCCGCCCATTTCCATCACTGGCCAGGCCCAGAACAAGCCGCGATGATGTATGTGGTCCGCCGGACCATCGTCGGTGAGCACCACGCCCGCCGGGCTCACCAGCGGGTGCACGTAACAGCACTCGCGTCCCGCGCCATGATGATAGGCGAGCACGGTGGCGCCGTTCTCGGTCAGGCGCAGCACGCCCGGCCTGTCTTCCTGCCAGGTGAACGACGCCGCCCAAGCCAACAGCAGCATCCATTTCATCGGATTTTCCCTTCGTCCACCTCGACGCCCAATCCCGGACCCGCGGGCACGGCCAGCCCGCCATTTTCGAATTGAAACGGCCGGCGGAGGTAGCTTCCGGTAAGAAACTGCGGGCCGTTCAATGCCGCCGGATGCGTGATGCCGTAGGCGCCATAGAGCGCGAGCGACGCAGCGAGCGAGATGTCCGGGTCAGTCAAACCGCTGCCCAGGACCCACATGCCCGCGTTGCGCAGAATCTCTATTTGCCGGCAGGCGTCCCATAGCCCGGCAGTGCGCGCGGGTTTCATCGCCACGCCGTCGAGCAGGTTGAGCCGGATGAACTCGACGAGTTCGACGGACGACACAACGCCTTCGTCCATCAGAATCGGCAGCGCGCCCTGGCGCTTCAGGTCGCGAAAGCCCGACAGGCGGTTGGCCGGCACCGGCTGTTCGAGGACGTCTACGCCCACCTGCGCCAGCTTCGGCGCCACCTGCAAGGCCGTAGCCGTGTCGTAGCCGCCGTTGGCATCGGCCCACAGGAACGCGTTGGGCGCCGCGCGGCGCACGAGCTTCGCCAGTTCCACGTCGAATCGGGGGTCCGGAGCGACTTTGATGTTGAAGTGATGGTAGCCGCGGCGTTTGCCGTCTTCGAGTACTTCTTCGGCTTCGGCCAGTGTACGGGCGTTGACCGTCCAACTGAGCGTGATGCGGTCGAGGGGCTTGCGTCCCCAGAGTTGCGGCAACGACCGTTTAGCCAGTTTGCCGCTCAAGTCGTGCAGCGCAAGGTCGAGGCCGGCTTTGGCGAGAGGCATGCCAGTGGAGAAGGAAGGCGCGATGGCGCGGTTCATCGCGACGTGCGCGCCGGCGATGTCGAGCGGGTCGCGGCCGATGAGGGCTGGCGCCAGGTACTGCCGGATGGTGGACACCACGGATTCGACCGTCTCGTAGCTCCAGGTGTGGGTGGGCACGCTCTGCCCCCAGCCCACCGAGCCGTCTTCGCAGATCATCTTCACAAAGACGCCGGGCCGCTCGGGCTTGGCGAAGAAGCGAAAGTATCCGGTGACGGGATAGACCACCGGCAGGACCTCGATGGTGCGAATGGGCGCGGCCGCGGCGCGCAATGCAGATACGCCGAGACCCATGCCGAGCAGCGTGCGGCGCGTCATACGAGCAACAGCCGCTCGGCGTCGAAGCGCACGGTGCGCGACGTTCGCAGCGCCTCAGACGCCATGCAGCCGGCGACGGCGTGGGAGAAGCCTGCCTGGATATCGGCCCGCGGCGTCTGGCGCGACCGCACGCACTTCAGGAAGTTTTCCATGTGCGAGTCGGTGGGCTCGGGCCGCAACGCGATCTCGCCTGCCACCTTGTCGGGCCGCTCGCTACCCGCGCCCGTGATCTTACCCGCGTTGATATCGAGCGTTCCGCGCGTGCCGTACCACTCGTTGCGTGCGCCGCTCGAATTGGTGAGGCTCATGGCGAAGCGGACGAGGCACTCGTTGGGGTATTCGAGCAATACCTGGATGACGTCTTCGGTTTCGCGCCCGTCTTTCCAGAGGTACACGCCGCCGCTGGCCACGACGCTGCGCGGATAGGGCACGCCCAGGTACCAGGGAACGAGGTCGATGAAGTGGCTCATCCACAGGCCCGGCAGGCCGTTGGTGTAGTCGCGGAAGAGTTGCCACTCGCGCCAGCGGCGCGCATCGAAGGGACGGTCAGACCGTCCGAAGAGAAACAGCGGCCAGTCGATGTCTTCCAGCCGGATCTTCGAATAGTCGCGCCGCCAGCGCGCCTGCTGGAAGTGCGCCTCCATGTCGACGCGCGTCACTCGGCCCAGCGCCCCCGCCTGCACCTGTTGCGCCGCGGCCATAA
>JAEUQD010000999.1 GCA_016789925.1 Bryobacterales bacterium
CGCAGGCCTGCCAGAAACTCGCGGCGTTCGCGGTCCACCTCCTCCTGCCACTCCGTCTCCAACGCCTGCACCCGCGCGCGCGCTTTCTCGATCAGTTCGCTTTGGTTCCGCTCCACCTCCGCCCGCATTTGCGCCAGCATCGATTCGTGCGTTGCTTCGAGTTCCTGAATTTTGGCCTCGTACTGAGCGCGCTCCTGAGCCGCTTGTTCCTCTTTCTCCTTGGCCTCGGCTAGCCGTCCGGCAATCCGCCCTTCCCGCTCATCCACGGCGTGCACGATTGGGCCGTACAGGAACTTCTTCAATAACCAGACCAGGACGAGAAAATTGACAATCTGCGCCCCAACGGTAAACCAGTCGATCAGCATGGAGGGCTAGCCTCCCGCCTTTGCGATCGCATGACTCCAGAATGGGTTCGCGAAGATCAGAATAATCGAGATCACTAGGCAATAGATGGCGATCGACTCGATCATCGCCAAACCAATGAACAGAGTCCGGCTGATCGCCCCCGCCTCGTCGGGTTGTTGCGCGATCGAACTGAGCGCCTGCTGGATCGCCTTGGCTTCGCCGAGCGCCGGACTGATCGCTCCGATGGCCATGCACAAAGCCGCGGCGCAAATAGAAACAATGCCGATCCACGTCGTGCTATCCATGAGTTCATCCTTTCTCCTCCTGCTCCTTTTCGTCTTCCCTGCGGATCGCCGCGGCGATGTACACCATCGCCAGAATGGCGAAGATATAAGCCTGAATCAGGCCGATGATCAAATCCAGGGCCTGAATCAACACCGGGAAGAATAGTGGCGCGATAACCAGCAGAAGAGCTACAACCATCGAACCGCTCATGATGTTGCCGAACAGCCGGACAGCCAGCGCAACGGTTCGAGAGATCTCGCTGATCATGTGAATGGGCAGCATGAAAAACACCGGACTCAGGTAATGGTGCAGGTACTTCCTGAAACCCACCTTCCGGATACCGAACAACGGCACGCTCAACGCCACGCAAATGGCCAGAGCCGCCGTGGTCGAAAGCGAGCCCGTGGGGGCGTGCCAACCCGGGACGGCGTGCAGTTCGTTCGAGACGGCGATAAAAAGAAACAGCGTACCGATGAAGGGCAGATAGGCGTCGCTCCCTTCCGCGCCGCTCACCTCACGTACCTGGTTCCGGATTCCGCTGACAATGGCTTCGAGCGCGTTCTGCCAGCGGCTGCGCGGCCCATCCAACGACAGCCTGCGTGTCACCCCGCGCGCCATCGCCACCAAAAGCAGCATCACTACCCAGGTGTAGACAATAGTCGCGTTCAGATGCGCCGCACCCCATTGGAGCAAAATCAGATGATCCGGCGTTATATCCATAAGTTGCTCTTTGGCCTAGCCACATAGCGCGTGAAGAACAGGCGCGCGGCCACAAAACCCAGCAGGCAAACGATCGCATTCTGCCAGCGGCGGCCCGTGATCCACAGAAAACCGCCCACCACAACGGCCGTTCTCATCCAAAAGCTGCTAACAATAACAACCGCGGGATAGGGCGAAGTACGCGCCGCGCGCACCGTCAGAAACAGTCCACCGAAGAAGACCATCCCCAGGCCCACGCCCACAAGCAGTATCGCCAAAAAGGGGGTTGCGTCCGGCATTAGCGATTCCTCCCCTCCTCTTTGATCCGCGACCACGCGCTCCAGCACCCGAGCCCCAACCCGCCCGTCAGCAGCATTAGCGTCCACGAGTACCGGCTGGGCCACATCCGGTCAATCCACGTTCCCAAGGCGACGCCCGCCAGCATGGGCACCACTACGGTCCATCCGATCACCCCAACTAGGGCGACCGCCCGCCAATAACCGCGATAGCCACGCTTCCCACGAATCATCCGCCCCGCGCGCAGTTCCACCTCCCGGATCATGTTCTCGGTGGAAGCGGGCATTGGTGGCTGCGGAGGTTCGTCAGGGTCAGACATGCTTTTCCACCTTGAGTAACTGCCGCACGAGTTCGGCCTCGAGCTTGGCCTCGAACTGGCGGACATTTCGTTCCTTCTCCCCGCGTTTCCGGAACTCCTCCACCACGGCCTCCTTCAACTGGCTAGGGTCGTTACTGCGCACGGCATTGCGCGTCGACACCGAAACCGCCGGCCCGCACTTCACCAGAATCCCGCGATCGATCGCCAGATAGCCCATCTGCTTATCCGGCAATTCAAACGACAGGATGCCCGGCACCAGCGATGTAACAAAGTCCACGTGCCGCGGCAGAATGCCGAACCAGCCCGTCTCGGCTTCCGCCTTGATCTTGGTGACCTCCTCGTCCAGCACGGCATCGGTCGGTATCCAGACCTTGAGCCTCATGGCTTGCGCGCCTCGTCAATCGATCCGATCATGTACAGCGACTGTTCGGGGTACTTCGCGAACTCGTCGTCCAGGATGCGCTCGCACCCCACCAGGGCGTCCTCCAGGGGTACGAGCTTCCCCTTGTGCCCGGTGAACTGCTCGGTAACAAAACAGGGCTG
>JAEUQD010001006.1 GCA_016789925.1 Bryobacterales bacterium
CCTTCAGTCCGCTGACTGGGCTTCTCTACGTGCCAACCCACGATGCGTGCGCCTACTACTACTTCACCGGGCCTTCCTACGATCCCGCCGTTCACAAGCCGGAAGATTCGCTCCAGGCCATCGACGTCCGGACCGGCGAGAGACGCTGGAAGATTCCGCTCTCCGGCCCCAGCGACCATCAAATGGCGGGTACCGTCGCTACCGCGGGAGGCCTTGTGTTCTTCGCCAATCGCGACGGTTACTTCATGGCGGCCGGTGCGGAGAGGGGCGACATCCTGTGGCATTTCTACACAGGGGGAAGCATCCGTGCCTCGCCCATGACGTACGCGGTGGCAGGGAAACAGTACGTCGCGATCGCCACGCGGGGCGCCCTCTACGTCTTCGGTACCCACATCAAATAATATTCGCTTTTTCTTCGCATTCGGCGCCCGAATCGACAGAATTCGGCACTATTTCTGAAAATCGGACCTCCTGCGAAACGAAATGCCCCCGA
The DNA here is from genome assembly GCA_016789925.1 of Bryobacterales bacterium. GTDB lineage: Bacteria > Acidobacteriota > Terriglobia > Bryobacterales > Bryobacteraceae > JADLDI01. The sequence continues at coordinate 494 of JAEUQD010001006.1, forward strand.
AACCCCGGAGCCCTCATCACCCCGCGGTTCGACAAATTTCGACAGTATGATTCCAATGAAATCAATAGCTTGCGAAACGAAATGGCGTCAGCACGTACCGGCAACCGCACTGCACCCGACAAAGACGCGTGCTCGGACTGCCAAAATAGGACCATGCGAGCCTTTCTCTTCTTAATCGCGGGACTCACGCTCCAGGCACAAAAAAGTCCGGATGTGGAGATTCGGGTGGTTTATGACAACACTTCGGCGCGAGCGGACGTGCGGGAGGATTGGGGCTTCGCGGCTGTGGTGAGTGTGGGGGAGCGGAGGATCTTGTTCGATTCGGGGACCAAGCCGGGGTTGTTTTTGGAGAACTTGAAGAAGCTTGGGGTGGAGGCGAAGTCGATTGAGAAGGTCGTCATTTCGCACCAGCATCAGGATCACCGGAATGGGATCTATGCGCTGCATCCGCGGAATCCGGCGATGGCGATCCACTTTCTGAAGACGTTTGAGCCGGCGGCTTGGGAGGCGGCGGAGAAGATTGGGATGAAGCCGGTGGGGATTGGGGATGGTCCCGTGCAGTTGCTTCCGGGGGTTTGGACAACAGGGCGGGTGCCTGGTGAGCCGGATGAGCAGGCCTTGGTCATCGAGACGCCCAAGGGTATTGTCGTGATGGTGGGGTGCAGCCATCCGGGCGTGGTGAAGATGGTGGAGGCGGCCGAGCGGCAGCGGGGGAAGGATTCGGTCCGGCTATTGTTGGGCGGGTTCCACATGTTCCGGCAGAGCGAGGCGCAGATTGGGGCGCAGATTCAAGAGTTGCGGCGGCAGAAGGTACAGCAGATCCGGCCGGCGCATTGCACAGGGGAACTCGCACATTCCCTGTTTGAGAAAGAGTGGGGAGCGAGTTACGGGCAGGCGGGTGCGGGGAACGTAATTCGGGTGGACTAGGCGATGCGCTATCTGGTGTTGGCGTTGGTAGTAGCGGCGCAGGGTTGGGCGGAGGACTGGCCGGAGTGGCGGGGAGCCGGGCGGCTGGGCGTGTGGAAGGAAACCGGAATCATCGAGAAATTTCCAGAGGGAGGGTTGACGCCGGTGTGGCGCGCGCCGGTGAAGGCGGGGTATTCGCAGCCGAGCGTTGCGAAGGGTCGGGTCTACGTCACCGATTATGAGGCGGGCGTCGAGCGCGCGGTCAGCCTCGAAGAAGCGACGGGTCGCCGACGGTGGGAACAAAAGTGGCAGGCGGACTATAAGGGGATCGATTACGGGTCGGGTCCGCGGGCGGCGCCGACGGTGGATGGGGACCTGGTGTTTGTGCTGGGGGCGGCGGGTCACCTGAAGTGTCTGCGGACCAGCGACGGGGCAGTGGTGTGGCAGAAGCATTTCGGGAAAGATTACGCGGCGGAAACGCCGCCGTGGGGCTTTTCAAACGCGCCGCTGGTGGATGGGAATCGCGTGATCGCGGTGGTGGCGGGAAAGGGCAATGCGAAGGTGGTCGCGTTTGAGAGGACGACGGGCAAGGAGATCTGGCGGGCGCTGCCTGCCGAGGATTCCGAACCGGGCTATTCACAGCCGATCATCGTGAAGGTAGGGTCCAGGCGGCAGTTGATTCTGTGGCATGCGGGAGCGGTCTCGGCGCTGGATCCGGCGACGGGTCGCGTGCTGTGGGAGCATCCGTTCAAGATCACGATGAATACGCCGATTGCGACGCCCGCGTATGCGGAGCCCAATCTGGTCGTGTCGGGGTTCTTCAATGGAGCGCGCATGCTGCGCTTAGATGCCCGGCGGGATGATGCCGAACTGATGTGGAAGGCACGGGTGGAAGGCGAGATCAAGGGCGATACGCTGCACGCCTTGATGAATGC
>JAEUQD010001022.1 GCA_016789925.1 Bryobacterales bacterium
TGGCCGATGCATCGGTCCACGTCTTCGACCATGCGGTAATAGTCGTGGATGTAGAGGCGGACGTCGTCGCGGCGCCACGCGCTGGCAATACCAAGGCCTTTGGACATGAGGTCGTAGCCGGCTCGGCGGTGGAATTGAACAGCTTCGGGCTCGAGCGGGTCGATAGCCATGTTGGCGGGGGCGGGCGGGTAGCGGTCCGGGTTGGTGTGCCGGTGGGAGCCAGGGTGACGCCGGATCCAATCGCACACATCGTGGGGATTCATGAAAGAGGCGACCTGAAAGAACGGTTGGCGCGGTTTCTGGAGGAGCCATGAGGCCGAGGCGCCCGCCAGAGGCCGATCCATCGTTGCCCCGAGGCTGTGGCCGCCGATCAGGCGCGTGAACGCGGTCATCTCATCGAAGCTGCGGGGCAGGTGCCACTTGCCGCCGTAGACCGTTTCGTAGCCCGCGGCGCGGAAGATTTCGCCGAGGGTGGGCACGCCTTCGACGATGGCTCTGCCGTTCACGCGGACGCCGGTTTCGTGGGGCATGCGTCCGGTGAAGATGGAGCCGCGCGAAGGCGAGCAGACGGGGTAAGTGCAATAGGCGGCCGAGAAGCGGGTACCACGCGCAGCCAGGGAATCCATCGCGGGCGTCTTGAGCCAAGGGTTGGCCGCGCAGGACATCGCGTTGTGGGTCTGCTGGTCAGTGATGATCAGCAGGAAGTTCGGACGCTCGATGGCAGCCGAGGCCAGAGCGCCCGCGCCTGTCGCGAGGAATGCACGGCGGTGGAGCATTGTCCCCTCTACTTTAGAAGAATCCGATGGACCGGGCGAGAAAAGCCAATATACTCGTACACGGATATCTTGATGGACCGGGAGGGACTGTGATTCGTGTGCTGCTCATTGGGGGATTGACGATGGCGGGAATGGTGGCGGGTTCGGAAGAGAAAGTCGCGCTGTATGCAGGGTTGGGTCCGCAACTGGCCACGTACCGCGTGGACGTGGCGGGGGCGAGTTTGGAGAAGGTGGGGTCAGTGACGGTGCCGGAAAATGTGCAGGAGGCGTGGCCGCATCCGTCGCGGAAGTTCTTGTATGTAGCGTGGAGTAATAACCGAAAGGGCGCGGAGGGGCGGCATGGGGTGACGGCTTTCCGAATCGACCCGCGGAACGGTGTGTTGCGGCAGCACGGGCAGCCGATTGCGGTGGCGGCACGGTCAGTGTTCCTGACGGTGGATGGTAAGGGGAAACACATTGTCGTGGCCTATAACGAGCCGAGCAAGGCGACGGTACACCGGATCGCCGACGACGGGACGCTGGGGGAGGAAGTGCCGCAGCCTGGTGGCCTGGACTTTGGGGTGTATGCGCACCAGGTGCGTGTGGATCCATCGAATCAGTTGGTGATTGTGCCGACCCGGGGGAACGGACCGCCGGCGAGCCAGCAGGTGGATCCGGGTGCGGTCAAAGTGTACGGGTACAAGGATGGTGTGCTGAGCAACCGCGCGTCGATCGCGCCGGGGGGCGGGCATAACTTTCAGCCGAGACACCTGGAGTTCCATCCGACCCGGCCGTTTGCGTATGTGACGCTGGAAGGGCAGAACAAGCTCCAGGCGTACCGGTTAGAAAAGGGGACATTGAGCGCCGCGCCGTTGTTCACAAAAGAGACGCTAGTGAATCCGGGCAGGATGGCGAGCCAGGCGACGAGCACTTTGCACGCGCATCCGAATGGCCGGTTCCTGTACGTGGGCAATCGCGGGATGGGGAAGACCGAGTTCAAGGGTAAGCGGGTGCTGGGGGATTGGGAAAATTCGATTGCGGTATACGCGATCAACCCGGAGAGC
>JAEUQD010001028.1 GCA_016789925.1 Bryobacterales bacterium
TTTGGCGGTGGAGCGGCGTTGGAAGTGAGGTTGGAAGCGAGGCGGGTTGGGACGAGATGGGAACTGGCGGTGAGCGACAACGGGCGAGGCGTGGACCCGGAAGATGCGCCGCGCCTGTTTCGCCCGTTCCGGCGCATGCAGGCCGAAGATGTGAGCGGGTCAGGGTTTGGGCTGGCGATCGCCATGGCGCTGCTTACCCTTCAGGACGGAACGCTGCGGCTGGATACGGCCTACACGGGTGGGGCGCGGTTTGTTCTGGCTCTGCCCGCGGCTTAATCAGGCAACGAGGCGGCGACGCGGAAGCCAACAAAGAGGTCGCGGAACTCCGGCGGGTGAAAGCTGCGGTAGTTCACCTTGAGGAAATCGGCGTCGTTGGCCCACGACCCGCCACGCAGCACACGGTAGAGATGAAGCTCTTCGGCGACGGGACGGTCGTTGAAGACGGGGACGTACCAGTCGTCCACCCACTGCCAGACATTCCCGGCCATGCCATACAGACCGTACGCATTGGGCACTCCGTAGTTGGCGTCCTTCAGAGTCGAGAGGCCATTCCATTTCTGGCCGAACCAGGCGGATTTGAGATCGATGGCGTCGCCTGTTGGGTAGGATTTGCCGGACTGGCCACCGCGAGCGGCCACTTCCCACTCCTCTTCGATGGGCAGGCGGAAGGCCTTGCCCGTTGTTTTCGACAGCCACTGGCAGTAGGCGACGGCGTCGGTCCACGAGACGTTGACTACGGGCTGATTGGCGATGCCGGACGGGAATGAGCGGCCGGTCCAGAGGCAGTACTTGCTGTCAAAGCTATTGCGTTCGGGGGCGCGATGATTGGTTGCGTCGAGGAATAACTTGTACTGCGCGTTGGTGACCGGGGTCGTGGCCAGGAGAAAGCCGCGCACCTTCGCCTTGTGGATTTCTTCGTGACTGCGCGTCTCTCCGATGGGGCAATCGGCCGCGGGGATAGTGGCCAACTCAGGGGCTTGGGCGAATAGGCTGAAGCCGAACAGGAAGCAACTAAGCGAACGCATCCGCGACGGGTTTGCCTCCGTTGACGATAGCGATGGGCCGGCCTTCAGCCGTGTGGTTGATGCGGTGAATGTCGACGCCGAGAGCGTTGAAGATCGTCGCCGAGAGGTCCTCGACAGTCACCGGATGGTCGGTCACCTCGGCAGCGTGCCTATCGGTGGCGCCGATGACATGTCCGCCCTTCAGTCCGCCGCCCGCCAGAGCAACGGAGAAGGCTTTGGGCCAGTGGTCGCGGCCGGCGTCTTTATTGATCTTGGGCGTGCGTCCAAACTCGCCCACCTGGACAACGAGTGTGTTCGCGAGCATGCCGCGCTGATGGAGGTCCGCGACAAGGGCGGCGAAGCCCTGGTCCAGCGGCGGGAGCAGCTTTTCTTTTAGCGAAGAAAAGTTCTTGGCGTGGGTGTCCCAGCCGCCCATCCAGAGGCTGACGGCCTTGACTCCGTGCTCAACCAGGCGACGGGCGAGCAACAAGCCTTGGCCGACCGGGGTGCGGCCATAGGTGTCGCGCACGGAATCGGACTCCTTGGCGATGTCGAAGGCGTCGTGCACACGCTTGTTGAAGATCATGTCGTAGGCTTGCTCGACCGCGGGTTCATAGGAGCCGAGTTTGGCTTCGGTGTCGACGGCCTTCCACGCCTGATTGAACTCGCGAAGAAGTTCGCGGCGGCGTTCGACACGGGCGAGGGTGAGGCCGTCGGGTGGAGTGAGGCCGCGCAAGCGATAGTCTTTGACGGAAGGGTCGCCGGCCATCAGCGGGTCGTACTGCGCGCCGAGGAAGCCCGCCCCCCAGCCGCGTTCCAGAGGCTTGAGGATTCCGACATAGGGCGGAACGGGACCGCCGAGTTTCTTCTCCTTGACGTACATTGAGCCGAACGAGGCGAAGTCGGTATTGGGCACCGGCAGGACGCCGGTTTGCAGATAACGGGAGGATCGCTCGTGCGAGCCCAGGTCGACGGAGGTGACCGAGCGGATGATGCAGAGTTTGTCGGCCTGTTTGGCGGTGTGCGGCATGAGTTCGCACATTTGAAAGCCGGGGATGCTGGTGGAGATCGGTTTGAATTCGCCTCGAATCTCCGACGGTGCGTCCGGCTTCATGTCGTACATATCCATCTGCGGAGCACCACCGCCGAGCCAGACGAAAATGAGAGATTTCGTGGGTGTGGTCTGGGCCTTCAGGAACCGCGGCAGCGAGAGGCCGCCGAGACCGAGCATGCCGAAGCGCAGAAAATCGCGCCGAGAAGAACCGTCGCAATTGGTATGGAAGTCCATGGCGTCAATGATTGAAAACGAACTCTTTCGAATTGAGGATGGCCCAGAGAAGATCTTCCCAGGTTTCGCGCCGGGCCGAAGCCCGGGCGACGCGCGTGAGCAGCCGGTCCTTCTCTTGCGGGCTGGGATAACGCGAGAGGGTACTGAGAAACATCTCATCCAGCACCTCCGCATCCGGTTTTCCGGAATCCAGCCAAGAGGCGATGCGGTTGTCCGCATGCGACAATTTGGCCTGAATTTCCGGACCATTGACAAAGTGTAGGGCCTGGGTAACAGTGACGTTCTGTTCCCGGTCGCAGATCACGAGGCGGTTGGAGCGTTCAAAGATATCGAGGAACGGAGAGGGGAAGCGGTTGTCCGGGAGTTGGACAGCGCGCTTGGCCTCGGGCCAGTTGGCGAAGGCGTCGGGAACGGCGGTGACCTGGGCAATCGCATCCAGGTAGACTTCGGCGAGCAGACGCTTGGGATAGGCGCGCGAGTAGTATTTGAAGTCGAGGCGATTGGTTTCGTTGGCGGCCGCGGCGTGCTGATAGGTGCGTGAATTGACGATGAGGCGGATGAGGTGCTTCTGGTCGAAACGATGGGCGGCGAACTCGCGGGCCAGCGCATCGAGCAGTTGCGGATGCGTCGGCGGATTGGTGTCGCGGAAATCGTCAACGGGGTCGACAATACCGCGGCCCATCAGGTTTTTCCAAACGAGGTTCGCCATGGCCCGGGCGAAGAAGGGGTTGTCCTTGGCGGTGAGCCAGTCCGCGAAGGCAACGCGGCGGTCGGCGCCAGGCACCGTGTCGAGCACGGGACCGCCGAGGGCCTTGGGCAGCGCCGCCTGCTTCGAGACCGGATGGATCACGGCCCGGTTGGGGTCGATTCGCAGTTCAAATTCCTGGGCGTTCTTCGAGCCGAATTCGACCACCTGCGAGAAGACGGCGGCGAGCGAATAGAAGTCCGACTGGGTCCACTTCTCAAAGGGGTGATTGTGACATTGGGCGCAGCCAATGCGAACGCCGAGGAAGACCTGCCCGGTTTGAATGGCGACTTCGACGGGAGTCGAGATCTTGTCGTAGTTGCCCCAGTAATTCGCTTCCCCATTCGTGAAATTCGGGCCGCGGGCTGTGAGCAGCGCCCGGGCGAACTTGTCGAGAGGACGGTTGGCGGCGAACTCTTCCCGCAGCCACCGGTAGTACGATCGGGATCCGCCCACACGGTGGAAGCGGACGTCGGAGCGAAGCCGGTCGGCCCAGATGAGCGCCTGAAGATCGGCATACTCGGGCCGCTCGAGGACCGCGTCGACGAGTGCGGCGCGCTTGGTTGGGTCTTTGCCGCGGAGGAACTGGCGAACTTCACCGGCCGACGGGAGCACGCCCAACAGATCCAGGTACAGACGGCGGATAAATTCTTCGTCCGAACAAACGGCCGAAGGCGCGATGTTGAGGTCGCGCAGTTTGGCATAGACTTCCCGGTCGACAAGGTTGGTGGGGAGTTCGGAGGCCGCGCGCTCCGGAAGAGTGGTCGCCCCGAAGACGGCGGCGGCAAACTGGCCGGCATAGCGGATCATGACGGCGGCGTCGCCGGTGGCGCCCTGGGGGGTGACACGCCCGCGGTTGTCGACTTTCAGGACGGCTTCGTCGT
>JAEUQD010000024.1 GCA_016789925.1 Bryobacterales bacterium
AAGTTGCTGGTAGTCGCGGTCCGGGTCGCCGGTAGGGGGCAGCAGGTCGCCGGCAAGTTGTTCGTGGAGGAACCGGTCGTAGGGGCGATCTTCGTTGAATGCGCGAATCACGTAGTCGCGGTAGCGCCAGGCATTGACGAAAACGAGGTTCTCGTCAAGCCCGTTCGAATCGCCGTAGCGGGCGACATCGAGCCAGTGGCGGCCCCACCGCTCGCCATAGCGGGGCGAAGCCAGCAGCCGTTCGACTACGCGGGCAAAGGCTTCGGGAGAATTGTCTTCGACAAATGCATTGATCTCGTCGATCGTGGGCGGCAGGCCGGTCAGGTCAAATGTGGCGCGTCGGAGGAGCGCGCGCTTGGCTGCGGGCTTGGCTGGAGCGAGGCCCTTGCTTTCCAGAGCCGAGAGAATAAACCGGTCGAGCGGCGAGCGGACCCAGGCCATGTTCTTGACAGCAGGTAAGGCGGGTTCCACGACCGGTTGAAACGACCAGAACCTGGTGACCGGGGTCCGCGATGATACGCGAAGCGAGGCTCCCCAAACGGCGCCATCCCGGATCCAGGCGGCCAGCGCCGCGATTTCCGCATCGCGGAGTTTTCCGGTGGGCGGCATCTTGAGGGCGCCTTCGTGGCGGACCGCTTTTAGCAGGAGACTGGCGGCCGGATCGCCGGGGACAATGGCGGGACCGCGCCCACCGCCCTGCAGCATGGCGTCGCGCGAATCCAGCCGCAGGCCGCCCATCACAGGCTGGCTGGCGGGGGAGTGGCAGCCATAGCACCGTTCGGCAAGGATCGGGCGGATCTCTTTTTCGAAGAACTCGGCAGGTGTGGAGGCCGTCAGCGTCGCCACGGCGAAGCCAATCAGCAGCAGGATACGCATTCTGGTGGTTCCCTACATCTTATACCGTGGTATCCTACCGACAGATTTGTGCGGGATTGCCGGTTTTACCCATCAGTCGTATCTTCCTGATCCACTTGTAATTGAGCGAGCCGCGGCCTCGATCCGCCATCGCGGGCCCGACCAGCAGGGGACGTTTAGTTCGGCCACCGTTTCGCTCGCTGCGGTGCGCCTCAAGATTCTGGACCTGCAAGGTGGCGACCAGCCGATCCGGTCGGACGACGGCTCGACCATCATCTGCTTCAACGGCGAGGTCTACAACTTCCGGGAGTTGCGCCGGGAGTTGCAGGCACGCGGTCACGTCTTCCATTCCCACGGCGACACCGAGGTCGTACTGCATGCCTGGATGGAGTGGGGGCGCGATTGTTTCGCGCGGTTGCACGGGATGTTCGCGGTGGCGCTTTGGGAGGAGACTTCCGGCCGCCTGATCCTGGCCCGCGACCGGTTGGGGATCAAGCCCCTCTATTGGCGCCGGCGCGGAGACGATATCCATTTCGGTTCGGAATTGAAGTCCCTGCTGGTCCACGAGCAGGTGGGACGCGAGGTGAGTCCGCGGGCGCTCGCCTGTTATCTTTCCTTGAATTACATCCCGCAGCCGTTCACGATGATGGACGGCATCGAAAAACTCCCGCCGGGTTCGTGGCTCGACTGGCGTCGCGGACGCATTGAGACCGGGCGCTACTGGCAGGTGGAGTTCCGCCCGCGGAAGCGGCCGCTCGCCGAAGCGAAAGAAGAGCTCGATTTTCTCCTCGACCGCGCCGTCAAAGAACACCTCGTGTCCGATGTCCCGCTCGGGGTCTGGTTGTCCGGCGGGCTGGATTCTTCAACGATTACCCACTATGCGACTAGGCATTTTCCGGGGAAGCTCAAGACGTTCTCGGTCTCGTTCCGGGGCCGGAGCTTCGACGAGACACCCTACTTTCAGGCGGTCGCCCAAGCGTACAACACCGAACACCACGAACTGGATCTATCTCCTTCGCTTGATTTGACGGCGGCGATCGAACAGATTGCCTATTACAGCGATGAGCCGTCGGCCGACGCCGGTGCGTTGCCGGTCTACTACCTGTCGCAAATGACACGCGAGCACGTAACAGTGGCGCTGTCGGGGGAAGGGGCGGACGAGTTATTCGGAGGATACACGACTTACCTGGCGGACCGGTATGCGTCGTATGCCCGGCGGGTTCCCAAGGCGCTGCGGCGCCTGGCGCTGGCGGCGGCTCGCGCTCTTCCAGTTTCTGACGACAAAATCAGCTTCGAATACAAGGTAAAGCGGTTTCTGGAAGGGTCGCTGCTCGGGCCGGTGGCGGCCCACTTGTTCTGGAATGGCGCGTGTTCGGCCGAGCAAGTGAAGGAGTTGATGGGGACAGACCAAGCATTTCCGCCGGCCTCACTCTTTGAGGATCTGCCTGAAATTTTAGGGATCAACCGCTACCTGTATCTAGACCAGCAACTCTACCTGCCCGAGGACATTCTGTATAAATGCGACCGCATGTCCATGGCGCATTCCCTGGAAGTGAGGCCTCCATTTCTCGACCACCGCATTGCGGAATTTGCGGCGGAACTGCCGGAAGACTTCAAGATCCGGGGTTCGGAATTGAAGTTCGTACTTCGAGAACTGATGCGGGATAAATTGCCGGCCGCGGTGCTGGCGCGGTCCAAACAGGGTTTCGACATTCCCGCGCACCATTGGTTCCGCACCAGTTTGAAACCGATGCTGATGGATACGATCACCGAGCGCGCCGTGAAGGATACGGGACTGCTGCGCTGGGAGGCCGTTCGCCGCCTGATCGACGATCATATGGCGCGCCGGGCTAACCACGGCTACCCGTTGTGGGGCCTTCTGATATTCTTCCTATGGCATCGCCATCTGAAAGGAGCGCCATGCTTGTCACTGCCGGAATCGTCCTCCTTGGGCTCGCCGCGGTTTGCGCGATAGTGTTTCAGCCCTCGGTGTGGAGTGGTCCGGGCATGATGTTTCTGGAGTTTTCCGCGCTCGTGTTCTGGGGATTGTGGGCGGCACTGGTACTGGCAGTGGCGGCGGCGGTCTGTTTCGGGATTGGTCTGAGCAGGCTGGCGGATCTTCGCACTTATGCCGGGGTAATTGCCTCGGTAACTCTTTCGGTGTATCTGATCTGGACCGCGGTGCCGCATCCGAGCAACTGGCTGCGGCAGCCCCGCAACCGCGTCATCGGGCTGCGCGAGTTCATCAAGGCCTCCCAGCAGCGGCGTTAACGCGTGAGTTCAGCTAATCCGTCCAGGTTCAACTTCAAGGCCTCTTCGGCATCGAGTTCCTCCCGATGTCCGAGAATGCCGATGCGCCCGCGGTATCCGCTCTCGACGATGGCTTTGATCACTTCCCGGTCGCGGTCACCCTGGCCAATCGGGAGAATCTTCGGGCCGCCCACCTTCATTCCATTCAGGTTGATGGCCAGAAGGTGCGGCTTCATCATCTTCAGCAACCCCGGCAGGTTGTCAAGTTGGTGATGCGCGTGGTGCATGTTGTAGACGATGCCGACGTTAGCGAGGCCGACCGCGCGAATCACGGCCACCTGGTTCTCCGGTTCACCGAACCAGCCGCCGTGGTTGTACAGGCCCACCGAACAACCGATCTCCGCCGCTTCCCGCGCAATCGTCGCCACAACGCCGGAGACCTGGCGCAGTTTCTCATCGTGAGGCAGAGCTTCGAAAGTCTTGGGAACGCTGACACTCAGCCAGAGTTGGGTCTTCACACGGCGGCGCTTGAGGAAGTCGCGGACAACGGGCCACTGATTGTTGCTGCCGGTAAGCGGATAGCTTAACCAGAACGCATCGAGAGAGATTCGGTTCTTCCGGAGAGCGTTCAGTTCGTCGTCGAAGGTCGGGATGTCTTTTTCACGCCAGTCGTAGGCAAAATGCTTGATGCCCAGCCGCTTCAACATCTGGGCCCGCTCGGTGGGGCCGCGATGTTTGGCATCGAACGGCACGATACACCACGCGATGAGGTTGTCCTTGGCAAACAGGCCCGAGGGTTGGTCGGCGGCCAACAACGCGGCCGTGGCCAGGAGAATGATCAGCGGTTTCATCGCAGTTGGCTACTAACCCGCGCCCACTTCGGCTTTTACGGGCCGCACGGCGAATGCGGCGCCGATGTAATCGCGGTTCATGCGGGCAATGAAGTCGATAGGAATCCGTTTCGGACAGACAGCCTCGCACTCGCCGATGTTCGTGCACGAACCGAACAACTCGCTGTTCATCGCCGCCACCATCCGCAGGGCGCGATCCTTCCGTTCCGGTTGGCCTTGGGGAAGGAGGCCAAGATGGGAAATCTTGGCGGAGGTAAACAGCGATGCACTGGCGTTGGGGCAGGCTGCGACACAGGCGCCACAACCAATACACTGGGCGGCATCCATCGCCAGTTCCGCATTCTCTTTGGGGATTGGAACCGCATTGGCGTCCGGCGCCGACCCGGCATTCACCGAGATGTAGCCGCCGGAGGCGACAATGCGGTCGAAGGCAGAGCGGTCGACGATCAGGTCCCTAAGGATTGGGAACGCCGAAGCGCGCCAGGGTTCCAGGTAGAGTTCGTCGCCATCTTTGAAATGGCGCATGTGCAACTGGCACACGGTGGTGCCCGGCATGGGACCATGGGCGACGCCGCTGATCATGAAACCGCACGTCCCACAGATGCCTTCCCGGCAGTCGTGCTCGAAGGCGACCGGGTCATCGCCTTTCGTGATCAGGGATTCGTTCAGCACATCGAGCATCTCCAGGAACGACATGTGCTCACTGACATCGTGCAGTTCGTAGCGCACCATGCGCCCCTGGGAAGCGGCG
>JAEUQD010000043.1 GCA_016789925.1 Bryobacterales bacterium
ACAACCGCCACCCCTTCCGGCCCCCGGAATCCCAGTGCCACCATCAACAACGCCGCGATGATCAACGTCGACAGCGTTAACCCCGAAATCGGGTTGTTCGACGAACCGATCATGCCTACCAGACTCCCCGAGACCGTCGCAAAAAAGAAGCCGATCACGATCATCACCACCGCCGCCACCAGCGCCGCCGTCATGTTTCCCGCGAAGAAGTAGTACAAGCCGATCATCAGCAGGAACATGACGCCAATCAGCGACAGCACCACCTTCGAGCTCATATACCGTTCGGTGCGCTGCAGCGTTTCGGGCGCGGGCGCGCTGCCGCTTAACTCCGAAAACGCCTTGCCCAAGCCCGCCGCCAGGCTCTTCCGCATCCGGAACAACGTGTAGGCCGCGCCTACCAGCATCCCGCCCACCGCGATCGGCCGCACCACAAACCGCCACAGCGAAGCCGCCATCGCGTCCCAATTGGTGACCCCGTTAGCGGTATACGAAGGAGCCAGTTGCGGTCCGAGAAAATAGACCAGCAGCGGCACCATCAGCCCCCACGCAAACACACCTCCTGAAAAGTTGAGCGCCGCCAGCTTCGGCCCGATAATGTAGCCGACGCCGAGATAAGCCGGACTCACCTCCGGCGCGGCAAACGATGTAAACCCGCCGGTCGCCACCGCCTGGTCCGCATTGCCTGGATTCAACCGCACCTTCGATTGCCCCAGGCTCCCAATCGCGATGTTGCTGAACTGGTGATCGAGCGCGAACGCGTTGAACTTACCCGCTAAATAGACCACGCCGCCAATCAGGATGTTATAGAAGAGGAACTTGACGGCCTGCGCCCCGCGTGCCCCCGCTTTGTGGATCTCCGCCGCCGCCGTCGACTCCGGAAATGGCAATTCCGGATCTTCCACCATCCCGCGCCGCACCAGCGACACAAACAAGACGCCGACGATCGAGCCCACAATCATCAGCGCGGTCGATTTCCAGTACGCCTCCTGAGGACCAAACGATTGCCACGCCCCCGCAATCACAAACGCCGGCAGCGTGAAGATGGCGCCCGCCGCCACGCTCTCTCCAATCGACCCGGCCGTCCGGCAGATGTTCTCCTCCAGAATCGATCCCTTGAACGCCCGCAGCGCCGCCATCCCGATCACCGCCGCCGGATAGGTCGCCGCGATCGTAATGCCCGCCCGCAGGCCGAGGTAGGCGTTGGCCGCGCCCAACACCAGCGTGAGGACGATCCCGATGAGCACCGCGCGGAGGGTGAACTCGGTCATCTGCATGTGTTCCGGAACAAACGGTTGATGTTTTTTCGGTGCGCTCATGGGCCCTTAACCTTTCGCGAAACCCAAAGTGTAACAGTCCTCACCCCACCTGCGTGTGGTAACTTCGAACTTCTGGAAACCCCATGCAGACGATTGAAGCCGAACTCGCCACTATCGTCGCCTTCAACGAAGGCCCCACTTGCGACGCCGATGGCAACCTCTTCTTCACCGAGACCCGCACCCACAAAATCATGAAGCTGACGCCCGACGGCGTCCTCTCGGTGTTCCGCGAAAACTCCAACGCCGCCAACGGCCTCGTCTTCGATTCCGAGTTCCGCCTCATCGCCTGCGAAGGCAACCAGGCCAATCCCCGCGTCACCCGAACGAATATGAAGTCCGGCCGCATCGAGGTGCTCGCCAGCCGGGAGATGGGCCTCACCCTCACCGCGCCCAACGACGTCACCTTCGACTCCAAAGGCCGCCTCTACTTCACTGACCTTCCGGGCGGCACCGTCCATCGCATCGACCCCGACACCCCGCAAGGACACCGTGTCACGCGCATCCTGGCCGCCCCCGACATCCAGCGCCCCAACGGCATCGTCATCTCCCCCGACGACAAGATCCTCTATCTGGTCGAAGCCAACCAAAGCGCGAACGGCGCGCGCATGCTCCGCGCCTACGACCTCAAACCCGACGGCACAGTCGCCAACATGCGTGTCTACGTCAATTTCTATCCCGGCCGGTCCTCCGACGGCATCGCCATCGATTCCGAGGGCAACGTCTACGCCGCCGCCGGCCTCAACGCCCCCCGCGGGACTTCAGAAACCCTCGACACCAAGCCCGGCATCCACGTCTTCAACCCTCAGGGCCAGCGCATCAACTATGTCTTCATCAACGAAGACACCGTCACCAACGTCTGCTTCGGCGGACCCGACTTGAAGACCGTCTATGTCACCGCCGGCAAGTCCGTCTTCCGCTTCCGCGTCTCCGTCGCCGGAACCCGCCGCTAGCCTTGTGGGTGGTGGGCATCCGGTGACTCACAGTATAGTGAACTACTTGAGACTCTTTGCAGAACTGAACCGCACACAACTGGCCGCCGCCGCGGCCGATTCTCTCGTCGTCCTCCCGGTCGGCGCCACCGAACAGCACGGTCCTCACCTGCCCACCGGCACCGACTACTTTACGGTCGAGGCCATCAGCCGCGAAGCGGCCGCCCGCGCCTCCGCCGAAATCCCCGTCATTGTCACACCGGCGCTCCCCTTCGGCTCTTCCGAACATCACCTGATGTACGGTGGCACATTGTCGCTCTCTACCGAGACCTACTACCGCGTCCTGCGCGAACTGGTCGATTCCCTGGTGACCGATGGCTTCACACGCATCTTTATCGTCAACGGCCACGGTGGCAACCACGAGGTCATTCAACTGGCCGCCCGCGATGTCGCCCTGAAGAGATCTGCCCGTGTGGCCGCCGGCTCCTACTGGCAAATCGCCTGGGACGCCCTCATCGCCGTGGGCGCGCACAAGCAGCGCTGGCTCCCCGGACACGCCGGCGACTTCGAGACTTCGATGATGCTGTCTCTCCGCCCGGACATCGTTCCCGCCGATCGCCCCCACCGCGACGACATCGCCGATACCGATCCGCGCGCTTTCCAGCAGCCCTTCCGCCACGAGCGTCACGGCTTCTGGAAAGAAATCAACGGCTTCACCGATTCTCCCGACCGCGCCACCGCCGAAAAGGGCGACCGCGACCGCGAAGCCGTCGTCAGCGCCCTCACCCAGGCATTCTTAGCTTTTTATCGAGGCTGACCGCCGCCGCCAGCAACTGGCTGTCGGCCCCGCTCGCCGCTGTGAGTTGCAATCCCAAAGGCAATTCCCGCCCAGCCACCGGCAGTGGGATTCCCAAAGCCGGTGTGCCCAATCCCGTCCAGGGCGCGTTCATCCGCGGATCGCCGGTTGACGCGAACCCTACAGGCGCGGGGCCAACCGCCGACGGTGTCAGAATGACGTCCCACTTCTGGAACAGCCGCGCCATTTCCTCGCGCCCCCTCCGCAACGTCTTCAGCGCCGCCTGATACTCCTGTTCCGGCGTCTCCAAGCCGCGCTCGATCATCTCCGCCAGTTTCACTCCAATCCGCGTTCCGAACTTCTCATACACCGGATTCAGCGTGCGCGCCCCTTCCGTATCCTGAATCAGCTTCACTGCCGGAAACAGTTCCGCAAACGATGGGGGCGGCTCGATCATTTCCACGCCCAGGTGCGCCACCGCGCCGACGAAGGCGCGCCGCATCGCTGGCTCCACGGCCTCTTCCGCCGGAAACGCCGCCACCCGCGGATGCTCCCATCGCGCCGTCCGCGCGTAGCCGATTGCCTGCCAAAGCCACACCATATCCTCGACCGTCCGCGAAAAGAATCCGGCCGTATCGAGCGTGGCGGCGAACTTCAGACAGCCATCCAGCGGCAGCGTTCCATGAGTGGGCTTAAACCCGACACAGCCGCAAAACGACGCCGGCCGCACAATCGACCCCTGCGTCTGCGTGCCCGTCGCAAAAGGGACCATACCCGCCGCCACCGCTGCCGCCGATCCGCTCGACGATCCTCCGGGCGTGTGCCCCAGATGGTGCGGATTCCGCGTTGGCGCGGAGTCGAAGTAAGCAAATGCCGCCGTATGGGTCTTGCCCACCAACACCGCCCCTTTCTCCCGCAAAAGGAACGTCAGCC
>JAEUQD010000064.1 GCA_016789925.1 Bryobacterales bacterium
GCCTTCACCAGGTCCTTCCGCCCGAGAAGCATCCCGGCGCACTGCGGCCCGAGCAGACCCTTCCCCCCGCTGACGGCCACCAGATCGTACAGCTTCAAATACTCGCCCACTCGCGCGCGGGGTGGGAAATCCGCCGCGGCAGCGAGCATGGACGGGATCTTGTGCTTTCTCGCGATCCCTGCCCAATCCTCACGCGAGATCGTGGAGAACGGGGCGCAGTAATTCACGAAATGCAGCATCAGAGTCCGCGGCCCGATCGCGCTTTCCAGTTCCTCGCGCGTCTCCACCTCAACAAGTTTCGTGCCCGCAACAAGCAGGCTCCGCATGTATCCCCGCGATCCGCCGGCCTTGCTCTCATCATTGTGCGAGCGCTGAATGATGATCTCGTTCCGCAAGCCGGTCGTGTCCGGAAGACGCCTTATGATCTGCCGGTCCGTTCCGCTGATCGCCCCCGCGGCGCCCATCGCCATCGCCGCGCAGGCACCCGCGGTGACAAGCGCAGCTTCGGCCCCGGTCAGTGTGGCAATGCGTTCACCGGCTCTATCCATCCATTCCTGAAGGCTCACAAAACTCCGCGAAGCATCGTCCATCGCCTGCCGGACCTCCGGAGCCATCAGCGACCCGCTCACAATCGTGCGCGTGCCCACTCCGTTAATGAAAGGCTTGACCCCAAGCCGCCGATACACGTCGCTGCGATCGCCGGCGGCCGCCGAAGCCACGGTGAACGAGACCGGCATCGCTGCCACAATCCGCGCAAGACCCCAACTGCCGAACAACCCGCGGCGGCTGAAAAGCGAACGAAACATGCGACCTCCTTTGCGCCGCTATGCCACGAAAGACAGCGGCAGCCAGTCAGTGTATCTCGTCGGCAACCCGATTCGGCATATTGACTTCCCCAGGCCCTGCACGATCGAGTCCCCATCCAACGACGCGAGTAAAAAACTACGCCGGCGGTGTAGCCGCCGACTCGGGCAGAGCCTTGGCTCCTGGCTATGCACCACCGGAGAAATAGGCCCGCTGGCGGCTCTGCTCGCTGTCTCCGAAGTATTTCCGCCACCATTTGTTCTTCACATCCAGGAACCCCGGCCGCGCCGTAGCGGCATTGGGCGACTTCGCAAGGAACTCACGAAATGCATAGTGGTTCCACAACCGCATGTACTCGCCCAGATAGATATCCGCTGTGCGCCGGTCTTTGCGGATCAGCAGCATGTTTTCGTCGTTGGACGTGGTGGACGCGTCGCTGAAGTTCGCCGAACCCGTCACTACCATTGGGTCGTTACTCAAAGGGTCCACCAGCATGAATTTCGTGTGGATGAACTGCACGTGTGTGTTCAGGCCCGTGAGCGTCTCCCGGGCCCAATGGTCGAACTGGTTGGTCGCAATCCGATTGCCTACGGCGATCCTATTCGCATTCATCTTGCGGATACTGAGCATGCGCGCCTCCTCGGCAGCCCGCGTTGCGGGCTTGCCACCTGGGCCCGTCAGTTTGTCCATCAGTGCGTACCGCAATCCCGCGAACGGCTTCTCGTATACTTCTTTGAACAGCTTGTTCATGCCGAAGGCAAACGTCATGAAAACGGCCTTCCGGGCGCCATCCGCGAAACGCGCGTAGGCTTCGAGCGCATCCAGACTGGATTGTGGACTGAGTACCACCGAGGTTCCCACTGCTGGGTCGCCGGTCGGCGGCGGAGTCAACGCTGTGAGCGTCTCTTTCAGATCAGCATGGGGCGTATTCGCCTGCAACAGTTTCCAGCACTCAAAGTAAGTAGCCGCGACAGCCGGATCATTGACAACATGGACGACATTGGATTGCCCGAACACTCCACCAAAGGAGTAATTCGTCGACCCGGTAAGGACCGCTTCCGGCTGGCCATCGCGCAACAGAACGATAAACTTGTGATGCGAGATGGGCGGCCTCTGAACGTCATCGCGGGTCACGCGTTCGGTACAGAGGCTCTCGATGCCGGCATCGGCGGCAGTTTGTCGATTCTCGTCTCGCGGGAAGACGCTGCCCTGCTCGTCGGGTGGATTGTCATTACCGTCGAACACGATTCTGACGTCCACCTTCCGGCCTTTGGCCTTCTTCAGAAGTTGAGCAAAGGCGGGTAGCCGGAACTCATACGCGCTCACGCGCAGGCCCCAATTCTTATCCAAGGCGCGGTTGACGAACGCTTCAATGCCCTCCATTACCCCTCGCGACAACCAGGCCCACCGCGGATCGGCCGGGTTATTCGGGTCAGGTTTGGTGTTGCCGAAGCGCCGCACAAATTCCTGCGACGCGGCAGCGCCACGATTGAAGAAGACTTCGTGGGCGCCGCCGCCAGGAGCCTCTGTGGTGACGGTCACTTCCGTTTCTTTCCTGACCACCAGGGCTTCCGGAGTGCCGGCTAACGCCTTCACTCGATAAGTGTATTGACGGCCGGGCTTGGCCGTGAAATCCGACCACGAAAAACCCTGGATAGGATGTTCGTTCGTCGGGTATTTCGCTCCGGGGGCAAAGCCGGGATCTGTGGCTTCGAAAGACTTCAAGCCCTCCATCCATTTGGCTGTAGACTCTGTCGGATCGGTCCGATGGACAGCAAACCCCAGCAATCCGTCGCACTCATCCTTGACCATGTCCATGCCAAGAATCACAACGTGAGATCCGGCCGTGGCCTGGACCGTGAGACCCTGCGTAGTTTTGCGAACTCTCATAAAGGGCTCCTTCGTGACTGAATGTAGCCCAATAATATCAGGGCTCCGGCGGAACGGTCCTGCCGTGTCAGTTTTGAGTTTGCGGCGGTATCAGAACCAGCTTCGGCTGCAAGGCAACGCGCGGACGCCTGCTCGTGGACGGTCTGGACACCGCCAGTGCGGCCGCCAAACGCGCCGCCGAGCCGCTTGGCTCCGCTCCTCTCCAGCCGATCGCCCTCCCCCAATACATTATTCTGGAATCTCAATGGCCCGGATCATCAGCCTGTTCGTCGCTGCACCCGGTGACGTTGCCACGGAGAGGAACCACGTCGCCGACGTCGCCGCGGCCCTCAACCGCAACACGGCCGCCGAACGCGATGTGCAATTCCGCGTGCTCGGCTGGAAGACCGACGTCCGTCCCCGCGTCCACGAACGAGGTCCGCAAGGCCCCATCGACGAAGACCTGCCCATCGGCCAATGCGACATCGTGGTCGGCATCCTGTGGAAGCGCTTCGGAACGCCTATCCCGG
>JAEUQD010000073.1 GCA_016789925.1 Bryobacterales bacterium
GCGGCACAACGCATCGGCGACCTCAGCGCCAGCCCGACCCCGGTGATCGACCCCTTCACCCAGCGCCCGTTCCCCAACAACCAGATCCCCGCCAACCGCATCCACCCCATCGCCCGCCGTATCATCGACCTGTTCCCCCAACAGAACGCCAACCTCCAGCCGGTCCAGCGCGAAGACAACCACAACTTCGTCACCCGCACCGACTTCTCGCTCGGTTCCCGCGACCTGCTCACCCTCCGCTACGGCTGGACCAGCCAGGACCTCGTCGAGCCCTTCATCGAATCCACCAACATCCCCAACTTCGGCAACATCGTCGCCAACAACGGCCATAACATCGCGCTTCAGCATCAGCGCGTCTGGTCGCCCGGCGCCATCCAAACCACCCGCTTCGCCTTCACACGCTCCTTCCGCCAGGCTCTCCAGCAGAACTACACCACCAACGTCGGCGCGCTCTGGGGCGTCGACTGGCTCAATGTCCAGCCCCGCGACTACGGCTATCCTTCCGTCCGCGTCGCCGGATTCTCCCAGGTCGGCGACCTCGACCAGACCCCCATCCAGCGCTCCACCGACACCTGGCAGGTGCACGAGCAGATCCTCCTCGAACGCGGCGCGCATTCCCTCCGCGCCGGCGGCGAAATCCGCAAACTCGCCATGGATGGTTTCCTCGACTACTACTCCCGCGGTTCGCTCACCTTCTCCGGCGCGCTCACCGGTTCCGGCATGGGCGACCTCCTCCTCGGTCTCCCGTCGTTTGCCATCCAGTCCCGGTTCGATAACCGCCAGAGCCTTCGCACCACCGCCTACAACCTGTTCCTCCAGGACACCTGGCGCGTCACCCACAAGCTCAACCTCTCGCTCGGGGTGCGTTATGAATTCAACCGTCCGCCCGTCGACCCCGAAGACCGGATGTACACCTTCGACCCCGCCTCCCGCCGCCTTGCCCAGGTGGGCCAGAACGGCATTCCCCGCGCCGGCATCCGTACCGACCGCAACAATCTCGCCCCGCGCCTCGGCTTCGCCTACTCGCCGACGGACCGCTGGGTAATCCGCGGCGGCTACGGCCTCTTCTACGACTCCGGGATGCTCGTCGTCAACTCCTCCTATTACTTCAATCCCCCGCTGTTCAACGTCCGCGTCTGGTTCCCCACCGCCCAGTCCCTGCTCACCCTGAGCAATCCCTTCCCCTCCGCCGGCGGCATTACGCCCCCCGCGTCCGTCAATACCCTCAGCCCCGACGTCACCACGGCTTACATCCAGCAGTGGAACTTCACCGTCGAGCGCCAGCTATCCCGCACCGCCACCGCCACCCTCGCCTACGGCGCTTCCAAGGGAACCCACCTCATCCGCTCCCGCGACCTGAATCAGGCGCGCCCCGGACCCGGCAACGTCCAGCTTCGCCGCCCTGTCCCCGCCTACGGCGGCATCTTCTACTCCGAGTCCGGCGGCAACTCCAACTTCCACTCGCTCCAGGCCCACGTCAACCAGCGGTTCGCCCGCGGCTTTTCCCTGCTCGCCTCCTACACCTGGTCCAAGTCCATCGACGATACCTCCGCCTTCCTCGGCACCACCGCCGACAAGAACTTTCCCCAGGATTCACTCAACTATCACCTTGAACGCGCGCTGTCGAGCTTCGACATGCGCCACCGCTTCTCCGCCGCCGCCACCTGGCTCTTCAAAGGCTTCGAGTTCCGCTCCATCGCTACCGCCCAGTCCGGACAGCCCTTCACCCCGCTGCTCCGCTTCGATAACTCCAACTCCGGCAATACCGGTAACATCTTCGGCAACGACCGTCCCAACCTCATCGGCGACCCGCGTCTCGACAACCGCACCCCCGAGCGCTGGTTCAACACCGCTGCCTTCGCCATCCCCGCCCCCTTCACCTTCGGCAATGCCGGCCGCAACATCCTCACCGGACCCGGCCTGGTCAACTTCGACGTCGGCGTCTCCCGCCGCCTGCGCGTCACCGAACGCTTCGCCGTCACCCTGGAGGCGCAGGCCTTCAACGTCGCCAACAACGCCCACTTCGATCTCCCCGAACGCTACGCCGACGAACCCGCCAACTTCGGCCGCATCTTCTCCGCCAAACCTCCACGCCAGGTCCAACTCGGCCTGCGGGTCGATTTCTAGCAGGGTGCTGAAAGACACCGGAAATGGGCCAGCCGCTGATGAACACGGAGCAACGCCGATTGAAGACAAAGAAGTTATTCGCGTTCATCCGCGTTGATCGGCGGTCTATTTGCCTTTTTCAGCCGCCTGGTAGTGTAGAGCTGTTTGCTTGCTAGTGCCTGGTTCGGTGCGAGCGGTCGGTGTGAAGGCGACCTTGTGTTGTGCGGGCAAGCCCCTTCGCCTAGTGTCATGATGTGAAGTGCGATGCGCCTTGCACCAACGCTCCTGTGGGCTTTGCTTGCTTCCCCCGCCTCAATCGATGGCACATGGCGCGGAACCTTCTCTGCTATGCCAGATCCAAACGACGAACGCAATCGAGAGCGTGAGTTCCGATTCGAATTAACGATCTTCGTCAAAGACGGTCGCATCAGCGGAGCGTTCAAAAACTTGACGGCCAAGACACCGTTGGCCCGAATCACCAAAGCAGAGTGCCGGAACAGCTTGTGCTGCTTTGAAGTGCCGGACGACCCAGCCGAAGGTACTGACGTGAACACATGGTGTGTGTCCTCCCAGGGTGATGCGCTGGTTGGGTCACGCAACGGCGGCGCGATGACTCCAAGTGGTCCCGGCATCGGCGCACGCTTCTTCCCTGTCAAGGCTCGTCGAGTTCCCAAACCGAAACCTGCGCCACATTCGGTGTCGCCTTAGT
Source organism: Bryobacterales bacterium (assembly GCA_016789925.1). Lineage (GTDB taxonomy): Bacteria > Acidobacteriota > Terriglobia > Bryobacterales > Bryobacteraceae > JADLDI01. The sequence continues at coordinate 2,816 of JAEUQD010000073.1, forward strand.
CGCCTGCCAGGCAATAGCCCATTGGCGCGCCGTTCGGCATATTCGCGGTGCACGGGAGCCTGCCTTTATTCATCTCTTGGCGTGAAACGGGAGTGGCCCGGGCGCGCTGCGGTTGCGGTGGCGGGTAACGGCACAACGACTTTGAGCCCAATCGACTCGCCGCAGCGATACACGGCCAACTCGACGGCGCCTGCTCGCCTAAGGAGGCTCAATGTCTGCGGATCAGGAAGGGACGCTCGACTGCTTGAGTTGAGTGCTTGTGAGTTATATTCGGCGCTTCCATTGTGAAGGATTGCGGCTCGCATGGAAGCAGGCAAGAACAAGCAGCGATCGCTCTTCGACGATAAAGAACAACGAGTAGGGAAACCGGCGCAAAAGGGCGCGGCGAATATTCTTGAACACAATCGGGAACTGGCGTGGATTGGTGCTCATGCGCCCAACCACGATATCGACTGCCCCGCGGAACCGGCGGCCAAGCCCCGGGGCTTCACTTTCATACCATTCCTGCGCCTCGATCACTTCCGCGCGGGCGGCTGGTGTGAAAACTACCTTGTACTTTACGGGCAACGCTCTTCCAACTCGGCTTTCAAAGCCGCCCAGGATACGCTTTCCTTGCGGTCCTCGTCGACCTGCGCCAAACGCCGATCCAACTCGGCAGATTGCGGCTCCGTCAATGCGACGTGCTCATCGTCCAGACTGTCCCAGAGCTGCGCGATCAGCGCCAGTCGCTCGGAAGGTGACAGGCGAGCGATCTCGTCTTGCGTGAGCATTTCCATAGTTTGAGAATACGAAAGGGGGGAGGACGCCGCAATTGCCCCAACATGGCCCGGCCCCGCCCGACGAAATCTACGCTGCGGCGCAGGCGCATGGCCCCGGATCGGGCAACTTCAGCTTCTCCGCCTTCTTCCCCACCGGCCGCACCCAAACATCCCGCTTGCCGTGCTTGGACACGTCAACCTTGTCGCCGGGCTTCAGAACCCGCAGCGGGGTCCCCCCGCATAGCAGCAGTCGCGGCGATCTACAGGACATTATCGCCGGACTCCAGGACTCTTTTGCTACCCCTGCCGCGGTCGAATCCGCCGGGTGGCCACCCCCAGCGGCGCCAATCCAAGAGCGAACAACACCCCCGCCGCCGGCTCGGGAACCGGAGTGATGCGGAACGTGCCGTCGGAAGAACCGTCAGTCCGCAGACTCCCGGCGCTGCCGCCACGAACTCCGGCCCGCCATTGGCCAGCGCGGTGAAGTCGAAATTGATGGAATCCCATTCGATGAGGAAGTTGGAAAAGGTGGTGGTCCCCGCGTCGTAAGTGAATCGCCCCGACGGCAGGGCGCTGCCGGTCCTCAGTTGGAAATCAATGAGATAGGTGATGGGCGCCGCCGTCACCGGCGCCGCCAGCGCCATCGCGCCCAAGCAAGAAAGAATCCATTGAATCGACAGCAGGAACTCCGCTGTTCACATTCGGGCGAAACGCCGCCCTCTCCCGAACGCAATACCCCATTCGGGCTCCTAGAGATGGTACCCAAGAGCGCAGAGGCAATGCCGGCTGGTACTGGGGTACCGGTTCCCACGAAAAAATCAGAACTCCCGCGACACGCGCCACCCGATCTGGAGCGCGCCTCGGCGCGCCACCCGGTTCCAGCCCGCGCCCACCTGCACGTTCACCCGGTTCCGGCGGAAATGCGCCTGCGGCATCAGCAGCGCGTACCGGCCGGAAATCCCCTTGCCCTTGAAATTCGACTCCAGGCCGTAGCTCAGCTCTTTGCGGAAGTGATAGAACACGGAATAGTTCCCCAGAAATGCCGCCTTCGTTTCCTGGGCGCGCTCCGTGCGCACGCCCGTCATCGTCAGCGTGCTCCATCTCCGGTGCCAGCGCGCGCCGGCCAGATACAAGAGGTCCGTGTGCCAGTGCCGGTCCTCCCGCGCCACTTCGCCAATGCCCTGCCAGCCGTGAATGAACTTCTTCTTCCACGGACCCGGCAGCGTCCCTTGGATCGCGCCCTTGTACGTGTCGATCGCCCCGTTCTCCAGGGGCAATTCGAACTCGATCCCGTAGCCGTCCAGAAACGTGTACTCCACCTCCGGCGCCCACAACAGACGCCGCGGGCGTTGTGTGGGCGAGAACCGGAACAGCGAGTTCACCTCGACCTCGCCCTTCTTCGCCCCCAACGGCCGGATCAGATCGAACACCATCGGCTCCGGAATCCGCGGCCGGACACTCGACAGCGTCCCCTCATCCGGATCATGCCCCTGCGACTCCGCCCACGCCGCCAACGAAAGACCCAACAGCAAAAACACCACCATCAACAAGCACCTCCAGTAAAAATGAAGTCACCTTCATTTTTACATCCCGGGGTGCCTGACTGTGTAAGTTCCGCGTTTCCAGTGTATTACGGGCAACGTTCGGCTAACTCACGCTTCAGCGCCGCCCAGGACACGAGGCGCCCCCGAACAAAGATGTTGAGTGCTTCCTCTCCGCATCCACGAGGAACAATCCGACCCAAACGGTGTCTGTACCAGTGTGCGATTGTGTGTCGTGTTCGGTTGCCTGCTCCTCTTGGGATGTAGTCCGCGATTCACTTTCAACCCTTCCGACATGACCCCGGACGAGATGCTGAAGCGATCCGATCTTGTCTTCGTCGGGGTCATCGAGAGACATCACTTCGATTCGTGGCCGTTCTTTCGCGTTCCAGGATCCGAAACGAGCCCTTCGGAAGGGAAGTACTGGAAGATACTTCGGCGCAAGGTCCGCGTGGAAATGGTGATTCGGGGAGTCGAGCCGCGTGACTGGATCGATGTTTACGAAATCTTCTGGACGGGCGGAACCACCGGCGACTTGAATTCCACCACCGACGGGCAGCGAGCCCTGTTCCTCGTCCGAAAAGAGGATGGCCGCTACCATGTAGTTCGCGACTGGTGGCGAAGCATCTTTTCCGTCGCCAACCGTCCCCGTCCCAGGCTACCGCTGGATGACTCACGCCCGCTGTGGGAGCGCATTGCCCTGATGAACTGGTGGCTCCCGGAGGCGAAGGAATCCACTCTCATCAGACCTCCGAATTTCTGGCATGCCGACCCCGGCTCGGCGCTGAGCCGTTGGAGAACGATCAAACTGGCACGCGGTTTATTGCGGCATCCAAGCAGCGCCGTTCGGGTTGGGGCATGCCGTCAACTCCTCTTCGCAGGCTGGGGCCAGGATGAATGTTTTGACACGCTCTCCGGCACGGAAAAGAACCGCCTGCAGGATGGTGGCTGCGTCGTCTGTTCTGCCGCTGACGTCGCCGCCGACAGGCACCGCATGGAACAGCGCGGCGCCGATTGGTATTGGAACCGCTACCCTGACCTGGAGACTCGCCGCCTGATGACCGCGGTGAGCAACGTCCGGATGCGTCGCGAATTCTGCCGGCGATGGACCGCCGAGTATCCCGACGACCGGGACTCCGGCTGCCCGCCGGATCAGCCGCCGCCGGCCACCTATGTCACCGAGCAGGGCGATCTGCCCCTGATCGGTCCCTGGCCACGGAGTGCCCAATGAGGCGGGAACAATCTGTGCCCCTTGGTGTCTGAACCAATGTGCGACTGGTGACCTTGATGCTCCTCTTCGGACCGGTGCGCGTCGTCGTCGGCTGTAGTTGCGGCCCTCCCGGACCGGCTTGCGAGGAACTCGGCAAGGCCGGCGCGGTCTTTGTCGGTAAGGTGACCTCGTCCGTACTCGGGAATGGCGTCGACGGTAACGCAATCCGCTATTTCTTCGAGGTCATCGAAGCCTTCCGGGGCGTGCATGGCCCGGTCGTAACCACCATCTCGACGCCGATGTGCGGCTATCGCTTCGAGGTGGATCGGCAGTATCTGGTGTACGCGACCGCCGGCAAGACCGGCCTGCAAACCGCCGGTGTCTGCACCCGGACCGCCCCCATCGAGGCCGCCGGAGAGGATCTCGCCTTCCTGCGATCCTTGGCCTCGCGCGGTCCGGAGGGTCGAATCAGCGGCTATGTTTCCACGCAAAGCGTCCACCGATGGGACAAGTACGAGGGCAAGGGGGCGATCGCCGGGGCGCCGGTCTGGCTGGAGTCCGATCACGGCAAGATCGGAACCGTCACCAACGGCCGCGGCGAATACCAGTTTGACGGTCTCTTTCCCGGAGGCTACCGCCTGTCGGTCGATTTGCCCGGCAAATTGAGGGGCGGTGAGCCGCGCAACGTGACCGTACCCCCGCAGGCCTGCGTCACCGAAGTGATCATCGCAAAGGAAAAAGGGTCCATCAGCGGCGTTCTGCACGATGCCGAGGGCCGGCCGCTCGAATGGGCGAAAGTGGAACTGGTGCGGGCATCCGATGGAAAGCGTGCCGGTTTCGAGTTCACCGACCGCAAGGGGCGCTACAGAATCGAGGAAATACCCCCAGGAGAATACCTCGTCGGCGTGCATGTCTCTTATGCGCCGCAACCCAGCGGCCCCTTTTACGCTCCGTGGAAGCGCAGTTACTTCCCCGGCGTTTCCGACTCGGCGGCAGCCACCGTGATCAGCGTGAAAACGGCGGAATCCATTACCGGCGTGGACTGGGTGATGGGTCCGTCACTCGATCCGCGCGTGCTGCGCGGGGTCGTGTTGGGGCCAGACGACAAGCCCGCGCCCTGGGCCCACATTTCTCTGGAGGCCGAGGGCTATCGCGGCGATGCGGGCTCGACGTCCTCCGGACGGGACGGGAAATTCCTGCTCATCGGACTCGCCGAACTCGACTATTCGATCAGCGCCTCGGGACGAGACAACAACGGAAACGACTTCTGGCATTGCCACAGGCTCCCCGTGTCAGGAGGAAAGGACCCGCTGATCCTTCGCCTCGATCGTCCCGGGCGAGAAACGCGCGTCGAGTGTGACTATGCCTGAACCACGAGTTGGATCGTCGCATCATGAGACATTTATTTCCGTCCGCCAAGAAGTGCTGGGCCGCTGATTCTGATCAGTGTCGGGCGTTATTAGGCAACTTGACCCCAAACAAGTCTGCTGCCAAGTTGCGGTTTAGCAACCCTGCCGACCATCGCGCCGTCGAAGCGTACACAGGGTAGCATTTATTGGGCTATGCTCGAAAGGGGTGTAAACTCGACGATTGCCGGTGGCGCTGTCGGTAGCCATTTTGGTCAAAGCCGACCGACACAAGTCCTATCCAAGTCAACCCGGACAAGAGTTGGGTGGATTGTTAAGGCATGACAGACTTCCTTGCACAAATTCGTGACCCGAACTTCACCTTCACGGTCCGAGATCTTGGCTCCTTTCTGCTGCCGGTGACTGCAAGCCTGCTGGGTTTGGTCTACGCCGGGTTGATCTACTGGTTTCAGGGCGCGCTGGAGAAGCTCACACACTCACGGACATTTCTTGAAGACATCCTGGCTGCACACGGTAAAGTACTTCTGGACTTTCTAGCCTTTGCTAGCCTGCTATCACTCTTCGCTTACTTCGATCTGCGCCTGCTTGGGAGCATCACCTTTTGGGCCTTCGCCACTATCGTGACCGTAGATCTGTTGCGCGCGACAGCAGAGCGGGGGTACTTCGTGACTTTATTCTCAGACAAGTCCATTCCCGAAGGATACGGCAAGTTCAGGGCGTTCTTTCGGAAGATTCGGAACGCCGGACCAGTTCATTGGTGGGCGGCTGGCGCACCGTTACTTCTGACTGTGGTCTATCCAGTCTGGGTGAATTCTAAAGGTGGCTTTCAATGGACGCTATCGGACAGGGCGCTAAGCATCACTCTCCTGACGACGACAGGCCTGAGCCTACTACACGTCAGATCTCTCCTTTTAGAGGCCATAGAGGCACGAAAAGCCTTTGCAGAGCGGTTGGAATCATCGGATCAAGAGCGGCTTCAAAATCTAGAAAGGCCTGAGACATACTGGGACAGTTCCAAACGAGCTATCGAGTGCAAGGTGTTGATCGAACGCCTGAGTAGCATCGGAATGAAAATGTGGACAGACCTACCGGACTTGGCCGGAACGGATGACTGGGACTCGACCAAGATCGAAAAACCCGTTCTGAAGGACCTCCCCGTTGTCAACGATGACGGTAGCTGTCACATCAACGTCGTCCTACCGCTTTTCGCCTCAGACGCCGAGACGCGTGACTGTATTATCAAGTGGGGCCGCCGGATCCTAGAGGTATTCGCTGGGTCGAAGTCGAGTGTTTCCCGCTACGCTCTGTCTTTCTTCAGAAAAGACGGACCATCGGAATTTCCACACTTCGGGATGATCCGGGCTACCAAGTCCGATGTGTTGAGAAATCTAAACAAGAATCTATCCGACCGTGACTTCATAAAGGCTATGCCCGGCAAGTTCCTGTCAGCGGGAGTAGCGTGACTGCTGGCCGCCCAACACGCGACACCACCTGACGATATTCCTGAAGATTCGCGATGCCCTTGTCTAGAGGGCGGCCGCCAACTCGCTTGGCAGACCCCGCAGACGCCAAAGACGCCTGGACATGCTCCGGCCTGAATGACGGGTAGCTGGTCAGGATCGTCTCGGTACTGGCGCCCTCGCTCAGGCTATCCAGGATAGCCGTGACCGGAATCCTGGTCCTGTTCGCGCACAACTCGCCCCCACAGATCTCCGGGTCCCGGCTCAAGGATTCCTGCCAATCCGCCGTGTCCTTATTGTGGGGAGGAATCGAGAAGCTTTATCACCATACTGGTTTCAGAAGCTCGGATTCTGAGCGGGTTGCGCGCGACTCATCCAATGGTCGATTTATGGGTTGACGGCGAGGAGGCCGTCAACGATGGCGAGAAGATAAAAAGGGACCAAGCTCCGCGAGACGCCCAAGGCGGTCCTCAAACTGCCCGAACTGGGGTAGGCGGCAATACCGTTCAGTTAAGGAAGTTGGACAGGACTTCTGGTCAGTAGCTAAATCCTAACCCGGCGTTACTCGTTTTCTATCTCGCAAGCTCCTTGCGGATCAGTGGTTTCGGGCGGTATTGTAGGACTATGAGCCGTCAGACAATTCAGCTTCTTGAGGCCTTTGACGCTCTTCCAGCCGAAGAGAAGCGGGTCTTTACAGCCGAGTTCTTCCGGCGCGTTGTCCCTTTCGATTCGGGACCGTTGGATGACGAGGAGACCGCTCACGCAGCGGACGCCATCTTCGCAATGCTTGACGCCGAGGAAGATGACGCCCGTTCGCGGTGAGGTGTGGATGCTCGACCTCGGCATGGTCGGGAAGGTTCGACCTGGGCTGATCTTGAGCGCCGCCTACGGAGATCAGGATCGAGCCTTGATCACCGTCGTGCCACACACGACGACGCTTCGTGGTTCCCAATACGAAATTCCGGTGCCTGTATCCTTCCTTCGTCCTGGGGCGTTTTTGGTCCAGAACATCGCCACCTATCCGGTCGTCAGGGCAATCCGGCGACTCGGGACTCTCAATCAAAAGCAAATGGATATCGTTGGTGACGGAGTGCTGCGATGGCTTGGACTTCATTGGAATGCGGGTCCCGCCGCCGCGCGGTAGGGATTGGCGAATTAGGGACTTTGAGCCAAGCTAATCTCGGGGCGGAGCGTTGACGGCCATCTACTGCCAAGGATCGATGACGCGGACGCCTAAGTGTTCGAAGTGCTTCCCATTGCGCGTCGCCACCGCAAAGCCGCGCGTGGCGGCGCAGGCGGCGATGTAGGCGTCCGGGGCAAGGGCCCGTTTCCCTTTCTTCTTGCATTCCGCTGCTATCTGAGCCAGTTTGTCGGCGGCAACCGAATCGAAACCGAGGGTGCGGTCGTCGAATAAGTCCAGCACGCGTTCGATTCGCGCCGCCAGGGCGCTCTTGCGTTTGCCGTTCGGAAGTCGCAGCACCGCGAACCGGAGTTCTGCCCGGGTCACGGCTGTGATGTACAGTGTCTCTGCGCTTTGGTTATCCAGCCATTCCACTACCTTGTTCACCGGCACTTTCCTGAGCGGCTCGGAAACAACATTGGTGTCGAGGACAATCACTGGAAATCCGCTCCACCGATCTCGGTCTGGTGTCGCGAAATCTCCAACTCCTCCACACCGCCGACTTCACGGCCGATCCGGCGGATCTCGGAACCAATCTTGAGGCGTTACGACGGACGGACGGTCTCCTCCAAAATCACCCGGATTTCAGCTTCTGTAGAGCGGCCGTGCCGGGCAGCGCGGGTACGCAAAGCCCGATGGACCTCCTCGGAGAGGTTGCGAACAGTCAGATTGGGCATAACGATGGCGAGAAGACAAAACTCCGCGTGACGCCGAGCGGCCTTGAACGGCCCGAGTTCTGGTTCGAGCGCAGGTCGGGAAGTTGTTACGCGGGCCGGATGGGAAAACGAGGTTCCTGACGCCAAAGTGTGATGAGCGCAGTGTCCGCGGTGAGGAAGACGAGGTTTTCAGCTTCGGCCACGCTCAGCAGCAGTCTCACATCTAGCCCTCGAGGCTCCTGGCGATTTGTTCATCGAGCTCCGGGGTGAAGGCCGCGTCGACCGCGGCTCTGAATCTCTTCAACTTGCCCCAACCGCCCAAATAGCCTTGCGTGGCGACAGGCACCAGCCGAACCATGGGTTCACCGTTGCTGGCGATCACGACCTCCTCGCCTGCGAGAGCGTTCCTAACGAGGCGCGAGAGCTGATTCTTGGCCTCAAGCATGTTGACCTTCATGTGTCGCCCACAAGCAGTATAGCCTTGCTTGGCCAAGCTAGCCAGGCAGCGTCCGCCCGCAGTCCGAGTCTGGCGAAATCGCGCAAAATGACCGGGCATCGTCTTCCGATCATGGGACACGAGGACCCGACCTGGACTGTGCAGCGATGCGGAGTACTTCGGGATCGGGCATGTTGACGACACCACCGTCATGGGCGCTCAGGAAATCGACTGAGGGCTCCCTCCGGCGAAGGCCGACGACGATCTTGTAGTTGAAATCGGCATCCGCCTGGAAGCGCGGCCTCATGCACTCGGTATGTGACTTCTTCGGCGCGATTGGGCAGGCTTGGCGTAGAGTGCCGGATTCCTCTGCCGCGCTTGTTCGCGCATGGCTTCAAACTCCCGTTCACCCTCGCGAAGGTGCTGATCCACGCTCTCCCGATTTGCCAGATAGAAAGCCAAAGCGCCGAAGACTTGCTCCAGGTTCAACGCTGGGAACGACTCGGCAATTCCCTCGGGAGATTCTCCCCGCAGGAATGCGTAGACCACCGAGTCGAGGGACACGCGAGTGCCTGCGATGAAAAAGCCTCCCCCCACGCTGCTCGACATACTCCTTAGCCATGGCTCCAACCGCTTTATAGTATACGCCAGCAATGCACAAATGCCGCTATCTAAACCGGGTCCCATGCGCCCGGAAGACCTTCATCGAACACGGCATCCACCTCGTGGCCTCTAAATCACGCAGGCCGGCTGCCAACTCGCTTGGCAGATTCTCGTCAATCTTGAACTTCACGACGCCCTGAGCGGTAGCAAGCGCTCCTCATGCGCCAATTCCGCCGCATACGCCAAAGACGCCCGGATATGCTCCGGGCTGAGCGCCGGGTAGCTTATTTAAGGGCATCTCGCGCCAGGATCGGGGATGTCGAAGTAATCGTATGAAAAGAAAAGATGTGTTCATTTCAGCCTTTGCCCCCGGCCGCGCGGGCGGTTCGCTCCCGAGTCACGCGCGATCGGTCAATTAGCGGGTAGCCGACGACCACGTTCGGAGCGTCGGATAGCGGCATAGGCACGTGTCCGAAGCGTTGGGACGCCTCGGCACACGCTGCGGGCTACCGGAGGTTGACACTCTACCATGTCCTCATTACCATCTGGATATGCAAGCCGTCTCCCAAGGCTACCGCTACATCGTCCGTACGGCTGGCGTTCGCAGTGGCAACGCCGCGGTCGAAGGTACGCGTATCGGGGTCCATGACGTGATCGGCCTGCTCCAAAACGGCGAGACCGTCGACTCCCTCAGACAGAACTGTTTTCCGCAACTTACGCGTGCCCAGATTTTCGAGTGCCTCGCGTATTATGAGGACCACCGCGGCGAAATCGACCTCCTGCTTGCCCGCCAAATGGCTTCTGCCGCGGAATGAAATTCCTGCTGGATCACGACGTTCCCGATGACCTTAGTTTTCTGCTGATCCAACTGGGCCACCAAGTCATTCTGCTCCGTCAAGCTCTTCCGGCAGACAGTCGTGACGATGCGGTTCTTGGGTTTTGCTACGACCGGGGCTGCATTCTCGTTACCTGCAATAGAGATGACTTCCTCCGGCTCGCGCAGGTCAAGCCGAATCACGGAATCGTCATCGTCATCCGGCGTCGCACGCGCGCCGCCGAGCGCGCCGCCCTTTTCAGTCTGATTGAGCGCGCAGGCGAGTCAGGGCTTACCGCCAACATCAACTTCGCGTAGGCTGAGCGGCCCAAGTTCGGCCGGAATGGCAACCGCGCCGGGCGCTCCAAGCGAGTGATTCGGAAGTAGACCGATTCGTCGCCCTTGTCCGGAGTGCCGGCGATCGGTGAGTTGCCGATGGGTCCACGCCTCGCCGGGTAGCCAGCCTACGGCACTCAGCCCCGTCAAGAGTCGTAACCGAACGGTTCGCGGTACTCGTGTGCGGCCAGTTCTTCCCCGCTTTCGGCCGGACTGGGAGGGCAGGATGGTTTCGTGAATCGTGGCGGTACTGGGGTAGCACAACGCAATTACTGCCCAGTTACCGGAAAGTCGGGAGCACCCCATCTCCAGGTCTGCGCCCACGGCTTGCAGATAGCTGGCGAGCGTGCTGACATACATATCGGTACGTCGTTCCAGCTTGGAGACATCTCCCTGCCCAATGTGTAGATCTTCCGCAATCTTGGTCTGCGTCAGTTCGCGGGCTTGTCTCAGTTGATGCAAGGACATCTCCTCGATTAACGGAAACCCGAGATTTGGTCCGCGCTCCATGAGCAGCGTCACCCGAGCGTCGACTCTTCGAACTCGCCCGCCTATATCCAGCTACCGGCGTGCAATGGACGAGTTCATCGAGACTAACCTGCGAGCACGTTTTCATCCTTCACCGTATTTTCGCCTCGGCGAAAAATAGCAATTGAACTAAACCGCTGCGCGGTAGGACGTCTGCGCCAGCGGCATTGCACACTGTTGCGCCTTCCCAGCGGATCAGGGGTCATCGTAGAAGTGGTTGGCCGCACCAGCCACATCTCAAATCAGGAGTATTCCGATGACCCC
>JAEUQD010000074.1 GCA_016789925.1 Bryobacterales bacterium
CAATACCCAACTCCAGCTTTCCGGCGTATCGAGCCAGCGCATGGGCTGGCCGGTGGTCCCGCTGGTCTGGTGGAACCGCGTATAGCGTTCTAACTCATAAGTCAGGTTTGTCCCAAACGGCGGCCGAGCCCCTTGATCCTCTACTAACTCGGCCTTAGCCGTCACGGGAACCACGCGCGCGTACTGTTCCAGACTCTCAATCGCCGCTCCGCTCACCGGCAACCGTGCTTGTTGAAACGGATTGCGGACAGCCAACTCGGCGGTGAGCCGCTGGATCCGCTCCAACTGGTGGGCGGCAATCTCACGGCGCGACGCGCGCGCTGCCTGCCGGATCATGATTGCTCGCCTGGGGGCAGAATCTCGACGACCTCGGCCAGCACCCGCCCTTCGCCGTCTCTGATAGTGTTATGCCGCCCATAGAGTTTCTTTACGCCGTTGCTGCCCAGCGCCTCGGCAATGAGCGCGTCGGGCGTGATCTCGAAATAGGCCGTCGGCCGGCTGGTGTGCTCGATGGCGTGATCGCGCAGGATCGCGCCGAAGGGGTCGTGCAACTCGAGCACGGGTGTCCGGGCCTCTTCCGGGAGCCGGTAAAGGTGGATCCGGATCGCGCCTACTTCGACGGGTTTCCGGCTGCCGTCCATCTCCAGCACGACCATCCGGCTCATCACGCCGCCGTTGACCGCGCACCGGATGACGCGGAGGTGCAACCGTCCGCCGCAGGCTTTTTCGAGCGTTGGCGTCATGTCCCGCTTGTGCACCAGCAGCGACCGGTAGGGTTCCGGCACGCCCTCCGGCGTCACAAATTCCATCTCCGGCAGTTCCAGTCCCATCTCCGCGTAGATGCCGCTCAATGGCTGGAGCGCCTCGCTCTGTTTGCGGCTGGTCATCAGCCCCGGTGCACCGGCAGAAAGAAGCGGTGCAGCAGCCGGTCCACCTGGAGCAGCCCGTCGCGATTCAATTGGATCACTCCCTCCGTCACGGCGCCGAACCCGTCCTGTTCCAGTGAAGCCAGCGGCGCCGCAAACCGCCTCACCACGTCCACGCCGAACTTCTTCGCGAAATACGCGCTCTCCACACGCCCCAACTTCATCTGAAGCACGAATTCCCGGATCATTCGTTCTTCCTCGTCCGGCGTGTATGCCCGCGAGATGGGCAGCCGGCCGGCCTCCAGCGTTTCGATATAGGGGTCGAAGTCGTGCTCGTTCTGGAAGTGCGTCCCATTGACGTGTGAGAAGGAGGCGACGCCCAGGCCGATCATGTCCGCGCCGCTCCAGAGCAGGTCGCGGTACATGAAGCGGGTCCGCGTCTTGTCCTTCACCATGGTGTAGGCGCTGGCCACCGAATAGCCCGCTTTCGCCATCTCGTTGAATGCGTAGTCCACCCACCGCCGCTTGGCCGCCCAACCGGCGACGGGCGCGGTGGACTCGCCCAGCACCTTCATCTCTTTGAAGATCGTGGTGTTGTAGGGAACTTCCATCTGGTAGATGGTGACGCTATCCGGCGCCAGATCGATCGTCTTCCGGACGCATTCCTTCCAGTTCTCTTCTGTTTCGCCCACCATCCCTGCGATCAGGTCGATGTTGATCTGCGGAAATCCGATCGACCGCGCAAACGCGTAGGAGCGCCCGATTTCGCGCTCCCCGTGGGCGCGTCCGTTCAATTCCAGAATCTTCTGGTCGAAGTTCTCGATTCCCAGGCTGAGCCGTGTGACGCCCATCCCGCGCAGGATTTCGAGCTTGGGCTCCGTGATCGTTCCCGGTTCGCACTCGAAGGTGATCTCTTCGGCCTGGTCCCAGGCGAAGCATTCCTTCATCGACTCGACCACCCGGCTCAATTGCCGCGTCGAGAGGTATGAGGGCGTACCGCCTCCGAAGTAGATAAAGCTGGGCCGCCGTCCGCCGACAAACGCCTTGCCCGCATGCAGCTTCAACTCGAGGATCAACGCGCTCAGATAGCGGTCGATCTCGCTCGAGTCCTTACCGGTGTACACCTTGAAGTAGCAGAAATGGCAGCGCTTGCGGCAGAACGGAATGTGGACGTAGATTCCGAGGGGCGCACCCGGGGCGGGTTCTCTATCGATTGCGGCGTGCGCTTCCTGCGCCCGCCCCTTACTCCAATAGGAATAAGGCGGATAGTTCGAAACGAAATAGCTCCCCGCGGTTGTCTCGTCGTTCAGGGATAGGTTGGACGTCACACTCATCAAAAGCCTCTCTGAGAAGTCCCCGAGAACGACCCCACCACCCATTCGGAGTATATCAGGCGCGCTCATGCCGCGCCGCGAACACCGACTCCTGATAGTCCTTCCACACCTCGCTTCCTCTCATCAGCCGCCGCAACACGGGCGTCGTCATGTACGTCGTCACCACAGCCATGAACACGAGCATGAAAAAGACGCTCTTCGGAAGAATCCCCAAATCGTAGCCGATGTTGATCACAATCAACTCCATCAGGGCCCGCGTGTTCATCATCACGCCGATCATGGCCGACTCGCGCGGGGCGATCCCGCTCCACCGCGCCGCCAGGGTGCACCCACCGAACTTCCCCGCCACCGCCGCAACCAACACCAGTCCGCAGAACAGCCACAACTCTGCGCCGCCCATCGCCCCGATATCCGTCCGCAGTCCCGTATAGGTAAAGAAGATCGGCAGAAAGAAGACCGTCACAAAATCCTGAAGCCGCTTATTCACCGCCGCTCGCAATTCCGCCTGGTCGTAGAGAATCGCCCCGAGCATAAACGCCCCAAAGATCGAGAAGATCCCCAATAGATTGGTCGCCGCCGCCGACAGGAACACCAACATCAGCAGCACTGCCTGTCCGTTTAAGCTCAGGTCTCCGCCGTTCCTGCCGAGGTGCGCCTGGAAGAGCCTCACCAGCACCGGCCTCAGGCCCAGCACCATCGCCAACCCGTACACGACCACGCCCCCCACCATCACGGCCACGTGCCGCGGATCGAATGTCGATCGCACCACCGCCGTCACGAGCGCCAGGATAATCCATCCCGACGCATCGTCCAGCGCGGCCGCCGAGATGGTCAGGGACCCGATCCGCGTCCGGTTCAGATTCAACTCCATCATGATCCGACCGAGCGTCGGGATCGCCGTAATCGACATCGCCGCCGCCATGAACAGGGAGAAATTCAGCCAGCTCCCGTGCAGCGCCATCGCCCCGTGCATCCACGCCCCCAACCCGAATCCCAGCGCGAACGGCGCGATAATTCCCGTCACCGACACCGATAACGCGGTTCGCCGGTTGTCCGAAAGGTGCCCGAAGTCGAACTCCAGCCCGATCAGAAACATCAGCAGCACCAGCCCCACCTGGCTCAGAATGCTGAAGGTGTTCCCGACCGACGCGTGAAATACTGTCTGAAACGCCCCCGGAAAAAACCGCCCGAACAGGGACGGACCCAGAATCAATCCCCCCGCGATCTCCCCACATACCGCCGGCTGTCCCATCCGCCGGAACAGGTTGCCCGCGATCCGGGCGGCCCCCATGATCACCACCAGTTGCAGAATGACCCGCAGAACTACCGTCTCAATACTGGCGTCAACCGGCGATCCACTCATGCCAACTCTTCAGTCTAACGTCAACCCATGGCTGACTTCCCCCACCTCGCCCGCGGCTGTATACTCTCTTTGGACGAGGGTCTGAATGGATGTCTTTTTGAGTTACGATCGGGACGACCGGGCGCGCGCGGAGTCCGTGGCAAAGGCCCTACAGGCGAACGGGTTGAGCGTCTGGTGGGACGTGCGGATTCCAACGGGCAAGACCTTCGACGAAGTGATCGAACACGAGGTATCGGTGGCAGCCTGCATGATCGTGCTCTGGTCGTCGGCGTCCGTGTCCTCACGGTGGGTTAAAGAGGAGGCCGACGAGGGACTTCGCCGGAACATCCTGATGCCGGTGTTGATCGACCCGGTCACGATCCCAATGGGGTTCCGCCGCATCCAGGCGGCCGAACTCATCAATTGGACAGGCGACGATGCCGACGAGCGTTTCCAGAAACTACTCGCCGACATCGCGCACAAGTTGCCGAGGGCGGCTACGCCAAAGGCGGCGGCCGCGGCGGCAACGCAAGGCAAACCCCCAGTCGTGGTGCCGGTGGCGAAGCCGGCTGCAAAGCCCGCGGCCAGGCGGGCGGCCAAGCCCCTGCGTGAGCCGGTTGCCAAGCCCGTCGTGGCCAAGGCGAAGGCCAAGCCCGTCGTGGACAGTCCTGAGAAGCCCGCTCGGCCATCGCCCTTAGCCGAGACCCTGCGCGGCTGGCTCGAAGCGCTGAAAGGGCTCCACCCGAGGGTCTTCCTGTCCCCCAATGTCCCAAAAGATCGGGAGGCTAACGCCCGCAAATACGGAGCAGTACGCCCTAATGAGCAAGTGCTGTGCCTGATCGATCTGACCGTATTCGCGGGCACGGCATCGGACTGCGTGGTCTTTACGGAGAAGGCAATCTACAACCGCTCCTTCTCAACGTCGGTTGTCATTCCCTACTCTGATCTGCGTGGGCATGAGCTGCGGTTCAAAGACAGCTTCTTTACGCAGGAGATCTACATTGGTGAAGTCACCTTGACCCTTGGGGGCACGAATGACTTGATTCCAAAGGTCATCGAAATCCTACGCAAGATCCAGGCGGCGCAGTAGCCCATCTCGAGCCCTGAGTGTTTCTGGGCCGGTCCCGTCCGCTCGGCCGCGCATGCCGGGCGAGAGTATCATGGTGTCACGCATGGCAGACCGTCCCCGCCTTGGCATCATCCCCATTTCCATCTCCATCGCACTCGCCGGCTCGTTGGCGCTAGCGTCCGGGCCACCGCCCCCACTGTCTGCCGATGCTTCGACGCTCGCGGAGATCGACCGGCTGATGGACAACTATCGCCTCGATGCGCACATCCCCGGCATGGTCTGGGGCATTGTGAAAGACGGTAAGCTCGTCCACGTCAAAGGTGCGGGCGTCCAGGACACCACTTCGAAACGTCCGGTCACTTCCTCGACTTTGTTTCGCATTGCCTCGATGACCAAGTCATTCACGGCACTCTCAATCCTGAAGTTGCGCGACGAAGGCAAGTTATCGCTCGACGCCCTGGCGGAGACCTACGTACCGGAGATGCGCGGCTGGAAGTATCCCACCACGGACTCCCCCAAAATCCGCGTGCGCGACCTGCTGACGCACACCGCCGGCTTCGTCACCGACGACCCGTGGGGTGATCGGCAGACGCCATTGCCCGAAGACGAGTTCACCCGTCTGTTGAGCGAAGGCGTGCCCTTCACGCGCCCGCCGGGCACCGCGATGGAGTATTCCAATCTCGGGTATGCGATTCTCGGGCGGATTGTCGCGAACGTTTCCCGACAA
>JAEUQD010000078.1 GCA_016789925.1 Bryobacterales bacterium
GTGACGACCATTTTGCTATTGAAACCCTGCCGCGTAAGCACCATCTTCATTTGCTCGGCTGTCGAGTTTTGAGCTTCATCGAGGATGATGACGCTGTCGTTGAGAGTGCGTCCGCGCATGAAGGCGATTGGGGCCACTTCAATGACGTTCCGTTCGAGGAATCTTTCGACCTTCTCCGCTTCCAGCATCTCAAACAGTGCGTCGTACAGGGGGCGCAGGTACGGATCGATCTTTTCCTGGAGCGTCCCTGGCAGGAACCCCAGCCGCTCGCCGGCTTCCACGGCCGGACGCGTGAGAATGATGCGCGAAACTTTCTTGGAGATCAGAGCTGAAACGCCCATGGCCACGGCAAGGTAGGTCTTGCCCGTGCCGGCCGGACCAACGCCGAAAACAAGATCGTGCCGCTCAATCGCATCGAGGTAGATTCTCTGGTTGATGGTCTTTGGCGTCACCAGTTTCTTGCCGAAACTGCGAGCGCGGCCCGATTCGACAAGCCCGAAGAGACTCATCGAAGGGTCGCCGGCCACAACCCTGAGATAGCTGTTGAGGTCGCCGTTCGCGAAACTGTGTCCGTTGCCCACCAGGACTTCATAGTCCTGGAGAATACTTTCAGCGCGCTCGACGCCCGATTGTTCTCCTTCGATCTCGAGGGAGTCTTCGCGCAAACGGATGGTGACCGCCAAGGCGTCTTCCAATAGCCTGATGTTCTCGTCTCGGGTCCCAAACAAGGACTCGATGCCGCGACTGATGCGAACGTTCAGTTTCATTCGTGGTGAGCTACAGAGATCAGGGAGGAGAGACCACTCAGCGACGCCCGCTTTCGGGGTACTGATGCCATCATTTTCTAAGAGTATAGCACCCGGCTGGTGCGGCAGCTTAAATCGCTATAATCGAAGATCCAATCTGCGGGAAATAACGTCGATTCTCCGCAGGCTGTCAAGGAGGTTTCTTGTGACGCGTTTCCTGATCGTCGCGCTGTCTCTTTCTGCCGCGGCTTTTCCGCAGATGACGCCAGAGCAGCGGCTTTTCGATTTCCAGACGCTGGCCAACATCTTCGCCAAGAACTACGCTCCCTATGAATGGAAGCGGGACACGTTTGGCGTCGATCTCTACAATACGAAGCCCTGGGCCGACCGGATCCGGCGGGCGCAATCGGACCTTGACGCCATCGAAATCATGTCGGAGTATGTGGCCAGTTTGCGTGACGCACACTCGCAATTCGAGTTCGATTCGATATATACAGCCCGTCTGGGTTTTTCGGTAGATCTGTACGACGGCAAGCCCCTGGTGGATTCCATCGACCGCTCTCTCCTCCCGTTGTCCACCTTCCCTATCCAGATTGGCGATGAACTGATCGCCATCGATGGGCGGACAGCCGAGCAGTGGATTGAACAGAATGCCCGCTTCCTGGGAATGGCCGAGGAGCGGTCGCTGCGCCGGTTGGCCGCGCATTACATCACTCTGCGCTACCAGGCTTATCTCCCCAGGGCGTTTGAGCATGACGCAACGGCGGCCGTTCAGATTCTGCATCAGAACGGAGAGACGGTGACCTATCAGATTCCGTGGCAGGTCTCCGGCGTACCGTTCCGCCAGGTGGGTCCGGTACCCTCGCCCAAGAGCGCCACAACCCTTCGCACATCGGCTGCGGAGGATAGCGCCGACCTGGGCGTGAACCCTGGCTTACGGCAGTTGTGGGCGTATCACAACCGGCGGGCGGGGGCGCACGTTCGAGTGGGTGGCCTGGGAGCTCGCAACCCTGTATACCGGCTGCCGGATGGCTTCGTGGTCCGGTTAGGCCGCACGACCACCGATTTTCACTTCTCCGGCACGTATGTGGCCGGCGGTAAGCGCATCGGGTTGATCCGAATTCCGCACTTCGCCCCGTCGAATATGAACGCGGCGATCAATGAGATTGTGAACGAGGTCCTCTTCATGCAGGCCAATACCGACGCGCTGGTAGTGGATGTCACCCGCAATACAGGGGGAGGGTGTTACGGAACAGTTCCGCTGCAATTGCTGATTCCCTACCGGTTCCGGCTTCCGGCCGATGAGTTGAGGGCAACCGCCGCCATCCTAACCGCTTTAGATCAGGAGTTGACGCTGGCACGGCAGCCCGGCAGCGGGTACGAACCGTGGGAAATCGCGCTGCTGGAATCGATGGTGGACCAGGTTCGCACGGCGCTGAATGAGAACCGCGGCCGGACAGGTCCGATCCCAATATGTGCCGCGAGCTTCGACTGGGACCCGGCGAGCGACGGACGGGGTAACGTCTTGGCATACAGCAAGCCAATCGTGTTGTTAACCGACGAGTTCACCATATCCTGGGGCGATCTGTTCTCCACCGTGATGCAGGATAGCAATCGGGCCACACTCTTTGGTTACCGCACGCAGGGAGCCGGCGGCGCGGTATCAGAGCTCAGGGCAGGGTCGTTCTCGGAAACGTCAACGAGCTTCAGTATTTCGCTGGGTATCCGGCAGACGCCGACTTTTTCATCGGAGTACGGAACAACGAATGTCATGGAAAACGTCGGCGTGCGCCCGCACAGTTACTACGATGCGATGACGCGGGAGAATCTGCTGGAGCAAGGGCGGCCGTTCACCGACGCCTTTACCCGGGTCATTTTGGAAGAGCTGCAGGCGCGCTAAGGAGGCCCACCATGAAAACGAATCTCACCGCACTGTTTATTCTCACGGCCTCCGTGCTGCCCCTGGCGGCCGATATGACTCCGGATCAGCGGGAATTCGAGATGCGCCGCATGGCGGCCAACTACGCCAAAAACTACGCGCCTTATGAGTGGAAGCGCGAGCTATTCAACTACGACATGCTCGACATCACCGAGTGGGTTCGCCGGGCGCGCGCGGCGGAATCCGATGTCGAATACTTTGAGGTGGCTGCGCAGTATGTCACCAGCCTGCGTGACACGCACTCTTCGTATTCGCTTCCCTCGAATTTTCAGGCATCGCTGGGCTTTCACACGGATATCTACGAAGGCAAGGTAATGATCGACAACATCGTGCGCGCCACGTTACCCGTCTCGCGGTATCCGTTCGAAATCGGTTGGGAACTTGTGTCGATTGATGGCGTGCCGGCGGAGGAGATGGTCCGTCGCATCATGCCGTTCATCAGCGCCGCGACGCCCCGGACACGGGCTCGCCGGGCGGCTCAATACATCGCCACCCGGCTCCAGGCGACCCTTCCGCGTGCTCCCGAAATTGGGGATACCGCGACGATCGTGGTCCGAAGTCCGCAAGGCGAGGAGTCCAGCTACGAAATCCCCTGGACCAAGTTCTTCGCCCCGCTCACGAGCGTCGGCGTAGTGCCGTCGCCAGTGTTCGCGGACCGTTTCAGTCCTTTCCTGAAACTGCCGGGCACGCCCATCCCCGATGAAGATGTCGTTCCGCTGTGGTACCGGGCGTTGGGCGACTACCGGAATCTGGCGGACCCCAGTCCCACCGGCATGGTTCTCAACTACGGCAGTTTGAGCCCGATCTGGGCCCTGCCCACGGGCTTTCAACGGCGGCTGGGCGCGGCTACGGGCGATGCCTTCTTCAGCGGCATCTACCAGGCGGAGGACCGCCGTATCGGCCTGATCCGGATCCCGAACTTCGGGCCCTCCAGTACGGCGAACGCGCTGCGGCAATTTGAAACCGAAATCGCCTTCTTTCAGGCCAATGCCGATGGACTCGTGATTGATGTGACGCGCAATAACGGGGGCGACGGCTGCTATGCGCAGGAGTTGCTGCGCCGCGTGATTCCTTACCAGTTCCAAATGATGGGGTTTGAGATGCGGGCGAGCAACCGGTTGGTGAACACGTTCTCCAATTTCCTGGAGGTCGCCAGACGGAGTGGTGCGCCTGATTGGCAGATCGCGTTGCACCAGGCTCAGTTGGACGCAATGGTGACGGCGAACAAAGAGAATCGCGGACGAACGGGAACCCTGGCGCTTTGTACGCCGACTATCGAACAACTGCCGGCTGGTGTTGTTTTTACCAAGCCCATCATGGTGCTGACCGACGACTTCTCCACTTCGGCGGCCGACGTTTTTCCAGCGATCGTTCAGGACGCTGGACGCGGTCCACTCTTCGGCTACCGGACCAACGGGGCAGGCGGCGCAGTGTCGGTGTTCGATGAGGGCGTGTTCTCCGAGGCCACGCCGCGGGTGACCCTGTCGCTCATGGTGCGGCCGAAAACCGTCTCCGTGGACGGGTACCCCACGACGAACTATCTAGAGAATGTCGGGGTTCACCCCGACATTCCGTACGATTTCATGACGGTGGAGAATCTGCGCTCCGGGCGGCGCCTGTTCACTGACGCATTCACCCGCGCGATCGTCGCACATATCAACGGTCAGTAGGAACTCTGGCCGCCTGAACTCGCCTCGCTGCAGAGCAGTAGACTCATCGCCACCCTCGCCGTCACACTAGTAGACAGTGTCGTTACTGCTCAACTGTCAGGCCCTGTCGAAGTCCTTCGGTGCGCTCCCGCTCTTTGAAGACGTCTCCCTTACGATTTCCGCCACCGACCGCCTGGGTCTGATCGGTCCCAACGGTTCGGGAAAATCCACTCTCCTCCGCATCATGGCCGGACTCGAAACGCCCGATTCGGGCACTCTGGCTCTCCGCAAACTCACCCGTCTCGGCTACGTTCCGCAGGACTCGATCTTCCCCGAGGGCGTTACCATCCGCCAGTTGCTCAGTCGTGCCGCGCCCCAGGACGAAGAACTCGACGCCCGCCTCAACACAACGCTCGGGCTGGCTGGCTTCACCAATCCCGATGCGCAGGCGTCGCAACTCTCCGGCGGCTGGCGGAAGCGCCTGGCTATCGCCGAGGCCCTCATCGCCCAGCCGGACATCCTTCTCCTCGACGAGCCGACCAATCACCTGGACCTCGCCGGCATCCTCTGGCTCGAGGAACTCCTTGCCGCGCAATCCTTCGCCGTCGTCACCGTCTCGCACGACCGCTACTTTCTCGAGAACGTCGCCAACTCCATGGCCGAACTCTCCCGCCAGTACCCCAACGGCCTCTTCCGCGCCGAAGGCACCTATAGCCAGTTTCTCGAACGCCGCGCCGACTTCCTCACATCCCAGCAAAAGCTCGAAGAGTCCCTCGCCACGAAGCTGCGCCGCGAAGTCGAGTGGCTCCGCCGCGGCGCAAAGGCCCGCACCACCAAGTCCAAGGCCCGCATCGATCAGGCCAACCGCCTGATGGGCGAGGTCGACGAGGTCTCCGCCCGCAACCGCACTTCTTCGGTTCAGATCAACTTCTCCGCCTCGAACCGCCAAACCAAGAAACTGCTCGAAACCCACGACCTCACTTATTCCATCCCCACCCGGACCCTGTTACAGAGTCTGAACCTCCAACTCTCGCCCGGCACACGCCTCGGCCTGGTCGGCCCGAACGGCTCCGGTAAGACCACCCTTCTTCGCCTCCTCATGGGCGAACTCGCTCCTCAAGCCGGCTCGATCTTCCGCGCCGACAACCTGCGCATGGTCTACTTCGACCAGCACCGCGAACAGCTCGACCTCAACCAGCCTCTCAAGCGGGCGTTGGCCGAACATGG
>JAEUQD010000082.1 GCA_016789925.1 Bryobacterales bacterium
ACGTCGAGGCTTACATTGGTGAAGATCTAGTCCCGCAGGATTTTGACGCCATCGGGGTGCCTGATACCAAGGTCATATGCCAGCTGCTGCAGGTGTCAAGTTGGCGCGCGGTACGATACTTCGAGTGCAAGCGGACGACCCGCGACTTCCGCGCCCTCGAATATCTGAGGTTTCACGAGTGGTTTGGCCCGCCGAGCACTAACGAAATTATGGGCGTGTCCGTTCGGGAAGTGATTGAGGGCGTCTCGAAGCAAGCTCGAGGCAATCGCGGCGCCTATCGGCAGTAACCGTGGCCGCCTGTGCCAACTCTCGGAGGGATTCCGCTCCGCGCGCCTTCGACTTCGCGATAACATCAGCACCCTCCAGAGAGCACCGGAAAGTGCGAGTCGTAACTTCTGCCCCACGTCGTGTACGGCTACCTCGGTTATCGGGAGGCCTCCCACTTGGACGAAAAACGCGCTACTCGTAGAAGTGCCCACCAACGACTGTGTTCCGAAGTCCCTTCTGGGAAGTCGCGACAAAACGCGGGTTCGAGAATGATCGTGCGCGCGGCCGAGGTCATGATGGTAGCGGCGTCATTCTAACGCCTATGACGTTACCCGGGGGGGAGCCGTAAGGCTTCAGCCCCCTGAACTGTTACAAATGCGCAACCATAAGCGAGCTTCGCTCAATCTGACCGGATCTAAGCGCCTTTTCATTCAGGCGGGGCTTTCAACTTGGCAAGGTAGGAATCCAATTGGTCCTCGGGAATGCCTTCGCCGCGGTCAAGCTGATCGATGCTGCGCTTGATCTTCGCGTTGACGAGTATCTTGTTTTCCAGCAACCACCGGTCCTGCTCCTCCTGCGTATCCAGGAGTCGCAGGAGAGCCTCTTCAGCGCTTGCCGCGCCTATCGCTTGCATCTGCCGTTGAATTCTGGCTTCCACGGAAGCGTCTTGGATTTCGATGTTCATGGAGTTTCCTTACCCGCGGGCCCCACCAGCCGTTAGTGCCGGAAGTGCCGGATCCCGGTGAAGACCATCGCTAAGCCTAACCGGTCGGCGGCGGCGATCACGTCGTTGTCCTTCACTGACCCGCCAGGCTGGATCACGGCCGTGATCCCATGTTTGGCCGCCTCTTCGACACCGTCGGGGAACGGAAAAAACGCGTCCGACGCCACGACGCACCCCTGCAAGGGCAGCACCGCCTTTGACGCGCCGAACTTCACCGAATCCACCCGGCTCATTTGCCCCGCTCCGGCGCTGATCGACTGCCCCGCCCGGGCATAAACGATCGCGTTCGACTTCACGTGCTTCACGACCTTCCAGCCGAATTCCAACGCGCGCCACTCTTCGTCCGTCGGCGTGCGCTGCGTCTTTACCTGGCAGGACGCCCGGTCGAGTTTGTGCGTGTCGGCGGTTTGAGCCAGAAACCCGCCGCTGATCGATTTCACGACGAGTTCGGCCGCGGGAGGCGTCACCGTCAGAACCCGCAGGTTCTTCTTAGCGCCCAACACCCGCAGCGCCCCTTCCGAATAGCCGGGCGCGGCGATCGCCTCGGTAAACAGCTTTACTACTTCCACGGCCGTTTCCTCGTCCATCTCGCGATTGAAGGCGAGGACGCCGCCGAATGCGGAAATCGGGTCGGCTTCCAGGGCGCGGTGGTACGCTTCCACCAGCGAGTTCTGCTCGGCGCAACCACACGGATTGGTGTGCTTGACAATGGCGCAGGCCGGGTCTGAAAACTCGAGAATCAACTGCCACGCCGCGTCCAAATCCACCAGGTTGTTGTAGGAAAGCTCCTTGCCCTGATGCTGCTTGCCGGACGCGACACCGCCTGCGCCGGTGGCGTACAGAGCCGCCTGCTGGTGAGGATTCTCCCCGTAGCGGAGGGGCAGAGTCCGCGGCGCGAGCACATCCAGCCGCGCTGGCAGCGGTTCCTCCGGATGGTCCTCCAAGCCTCCGTTTTCGCTCACAATGCGGTCCAGTCGCGTCGTGATGGCGCGGTCGTAGGCCGCCGTGCGCGCGAACGCCGCCTTCGCCAGCCGCCAGTGAGTATCGGCCGAAAGCGAGCCTCCCGAAGCCTTCAGTTCGTCGCTCAGGGCAGAATAGTCGTCCGCGGAGGTGACCACGGCCACATCCTGAAAATTCTTCGCCGCCGCGCGAATCATCGTGGGTCCGCCGATATCGATGTTCTCGATCAACTCATGAACCGGAACATTCGGTTTCGCCGCCACCTTTTCGAATGCGTAGAGGTTGACTACAACCATGTCGATGGCTGGAATGCCGTGCTCGGCCAGCGCCTGCATGTGCTCCGCGTTGTCTCGAATCGCCAGCACACCGCCCGCCACGCGCGGATGGATCGTCTTGACACGCCCATCGAGCATCTCCGGGAATCCGGTGACCTCGGCGACGTCGCGCACCGCTAGCCCTGCCTCCCGCAGCAGTTTCGCCGTTCCTCCCGTCGAGATCAATTCCACCTCGAACGACGCCAGCACCCTGGCAAACTCCGTCAATCCCGTCTTATCCGTAACGCTCAGAAGAGCACGCTTGATTCGTGGCATGAATCTTTGATTTTGGCATCAAGAGCCGCTCGCTACAATGGTTGGCGTGACGCACAATATTACGCTCATACCTGGCGACGGAATCGGTCCGGAAGTCGCTGAAGCGGCCGTCCGTGTGATTGACGAGGCCGGAGTGAAAATCGATTGGGACCGGGTGGAATGTTCCGAGAAGATCATCAAGGAGACGGGCGAGAGTGTTCCCACCCCCGTACTGCGCTCGTTGGAGCGCAACCGCGTCGGGTTGAAGGGCCCGGTCACCACTCCGATCGGCACAGGCTACCAGAGCGTCAACGTCGCCCTCCGCAAGCGCCTCGATCTCTACGCCAACGTCCGCCCCGTGCGCACCGTGCCCAACCTCCGTACACGCTTCCAGGACGTCAACATCGACATGGTGATCTTCCGCGAAAACACCGAAGATCT
>JAEUQD010000131.1 GCA_016789925.1 Bryobacterales bacterium
TCGACGAAAAGCGACGCGAGATGGGTCTCGCTCCCGTCGCGCTCTCGAAGCCCGACAAGGTGAGTACGCGATTGAACTGCCAACCCGAGCATATTGAGATCGCGGCTTCGTTGGGGTTGGGTGTGTTTGACGACGCTAAGATCGACCTGCGGAAGATCGAAGCCGCTTGAGGAACTCAGCGCGGTGATATGCTTCATTCCTGCCCACACTTGAAAGGAGAGCCCTATGGAACGTCCGAGTCGCCGCCGCACCTTGCAATATCTGGCTGCCGCAGGGAGCTTTCCGGCTCTGGAGGCCGCTGCCGCCAGTCCCGCGGGTGTTACGGGCATGCGGATCAGCCGTTACGAACTGATCCCGGTCCGGGTGCCGTGGGATGAGCGTGTGCGTGAGATGGCCGTGCTCAACTGGCGCCGCGAGAACATGGATGTGCCGCATTCGAACGTCACCATCGTCAAGCTCCATACCGACGAAGGGCTGATGGGCATCGGCCTCGGCGGCAACAACGCGCAACTCAAGGGTATGGTCGGCCGGTCGCCGTGGGAATACTTCTTTAATGACCGTATCGGTGGAGTGCAGACGGCCATCTACGATTTGCTGGGGAAGGCCACGGGCCTCCCCGTGTGCCGCCTGATCTCCTCGAATCCGAAGAAGCGGATTCTCCAGGCCTACTGGAGCCTCAGCTATCCGCCCGACATGATTGCGGCCGAGGCCAAGCGCGCCGCCTCCCTCGGCTATCGCGTTCACAAGGTGAAAATCCGGACCTGGGAGGACCCCGTCGCCCAAGCCCAGGCCATCTTCGCCGCCGTCCCCCGGGACTATCGCGTCTGGGGCGACCCCAACCACTGCTGGGGCTCCGTCGCCCGCACGCTCCACTTCGCCACCAAACTCGCCGAAATCCCCGGTTATTTCGGACTCGAATCGCCTCTCCGCAGCACGGAAGAGTACCGCCAACTCAAAGGCCGTGTGCCGCTGCGCCTGTCCGAACACTGGGGTTTGGTCGATCCGATGATCGCCGCCCGCGAAGGGCTGCTCGATGCGCACATCACCGCCAGTCCTACGCTCGGGCGCACGATCTTCGCGCAGAACGCGCACGCCCGCATGTATCACATCCCCCTCTGGGATGAGAGCAGTTGCTGGACGGGGCTCGGCCTTGCCGTCCAGGCCCATCAGGCGGCGGCTTATCCAGGCATCGAGTACACGGTCGATGCGTCGGTAACCGCCGAAGACGATCTCGTCAAGGAGCCTTTCCTCATCAAGGACGGGTTCTACGACATTCCCGACAAGCCCGGTCTGGGTGTGACGCTCGACGACAATGCTGTCGACAAGTATCGCGTCGCGTAAAGCAGGAGATGGGAACATGAACACGACTCGGCGCAACTGGTTTGGACACTCGGCCGCCATGGCGGCCACAGGACGGCTCAAGGTCACGAAGTGCGAAGTCTTTGGGCTGCGAATCCCGTTTCACGCGCGGCTCCGTGACAACATGCTGGAAAACTACCGGCGTGAAGGCATCGACCGGCCGGACTACAAACCCTGGATCGTGCGGCTGCATACCGACTCGGGGCTGGTAGGCATTGGTGAATCGTCGCGGGATCCGCGGGCGCAGGCCGGGGGCGTCGCGAACCGGTCCGTCTACGAACTGCTCAATAACGCCGCCGTCAGCCCCGCGGTGATGATGGCCGTGTACGATGTCCTGGCGCAGGCGGCCGGGGTCCCGATCGCGAAGCTATTTTCTCCGGAGCCGCGCCCTGCGGTACGGCAGATCTGGTGGAGCCACTGCCTGCGCCCTCAGTTGCTCGAGGCGGAGGCTCGGCGGGGTGTCGAATTGGGCTATGCGGTGCATAAGGTGAAGGCCCGGCGCTACGAAGACCCGGTGGAACAGATGGCCGCCATCGCCAGCGCGGCGCCGCACGATTATCAGGTGTATATGGATGCCAACGGTTCGTTCGGTTCGGCTGGGCGGACGCTGGCGGTGGCCGAGGCGCTGGGCCGCTTTCCGCAAATGAAGGGGTTCGAGCAGCCCATCGCTCATGAAGACATCGTCAGCTACCGGCAGATCCGCAAAGCGCTGCCGCTCCGACTCGCAGTCCATTGGGAAGCCGTCGATGTTCGTAGCTTTCTGCTGGAATCGCTGTGCGACGCCTTTGTGGTGGAGGACTGGCAGTGGGGCCCGGCGTTGACGGAGAAGTCGGAACTGTGTCGCCTGACCGGGCAGCAACTCTGGGTCGAGAATGGACTGCACACCGGCATCTCCCAGGTCTTCCAGGCGCACCAGTGCGCTGCCTATCCGAACGTCGAGTTCACGATCAGCCTGACGCACGTCGGCGAAGACGACCTGGTGGTGGAGCCGTTTGTCGTGCAAAAGGGCGGCTTCTACCAGATTCCGAAGAAGCCGGGGTTGGGGGTGACCTTGGACCAGGCGGCGCTGGAGAAGTACCGGGTGATTTGAGCGGGACCCCAGGGCAAGCCTGTGATTTAATCACGAAATGGTTTCCACCGGCGTCCATCTCCACCTGTCCCGAGCGGCTGTCCTGATCCTGACCTCGCTCCTCCCGGGCTCGACGCTGCTGGCTCAGGCGCCCGCCGCGGGTGAAGTCATGCAGACGTACCTCAAACTCTGTGGCGGCTGCCATGGCGCCGATGCACGGGGCTCGCAGCAGGGGCCGGGGCTGGCTGGGAACGTCAGGCTGCGGAGGCGATCGACGCAGAATCTCCGCAATGTCATCACCAGAGGAATCCCGTCGGCCGGTATGCCTGGATTCGATCTGCCGGGATCGACGGTGGACGCCCTGGCGGGCTTGGTGCAGTCGCTGAACGCGTCGGCCGCCGAGACTACGGTTCCAGGAGACCGCGCCGCCGGGCAGGCGTTCTTCTTCGGCAAGGGACAATGCGCGACGTGCCACATGGCGTTGGGGAGTGGGATGGGCGTGGGACCGGACCTTTCGAATGTGGCGCGCGAGATGACGGTGGACCAGCTTCGCGATGCGGTGCTCAACCCCGGAGCCGTCATTTCACCGGGATACCGTGTTGTCACGCTCGCCCTGCGCGATGGCCGGACCGTGCGTGGGTTCGCGCGCAGCAGGACCCGGTACGACATTGTCGTCCAGGACATGAATGGCGGATTCCATCCCCACTCCCTCGACCAGGTCGCCAAGGTCACCGAGGAGAAGTCGTCACCAATGCCGGCGCTGAAGGCTTCCCCGGACGAAACCCAGAACCTGATCGCGTTCTTGAGCAGTTTGTCAGGGGTGAAGCCGGGAGTGACAGTGGCAGCCAGGAACGCGGCGCCCGGAGGCATCGACTTCGCCAGAATCCTGAACCCGAAGCCGGGCGACTGGATCACCTACAACGGTAACCTCAGCGGGAACCGGTATAGCCGGCTGGAACAGATCACGCGGGGTAACGTAGGCAAGCTCGCGCTGCGATGGACGTTCTCGATTCCCCTGTGGACACAGTTCCTGCCTGACACACCGTATTTCCGCGAAAACATGCGGTATTTCGGATTGGAAACAGTCCCGGTCGTTGCCGATGGGATCATGTATGTGACCGGTCCGAACCAGGTATTTGCCCTGGATGCGCGGACCGGACAACAAATCTGGCAATACTCGCGGCCACGCACACCAGGCCTGGTGTCCGATCCCTCTCTGGGGACGAATCGCGGCGTCGCAATCCTCGGTGACAACGTATTCATGGTGACCGACGATGCGCGCCTGATCGCGATCAATCGCATCACGGGACGCCTGGTTTGGGAGGCTGTCATGTGGGATGAGCCGCAAAAGTACGGCGGCACCGTCGCGCCGCTCGTTGTGAAAGATATGGTGGTGGCTGGAGTTGCGGGCGGCGACTGGGGCATCCGCGGATTCCTGTCCGCCTATAAGGCAGCCACCGGAGAGCGTGTCTGGCGTCACTGGACTGTTCCGGCGGAAGGCGAACCGGGCATCGAAACGTGGAAAGGAAACGCCTACAAGTTAGGCGGCGGGTCGACCTGGCTGACCGGTTCCTACGACGCTTCCACCGATACGTTGTTTTGGGCGACGGGCAATCCGTGGCCAAATTCGGACGACAGCCAGCGCGGCGGCGACAACCTGTTTACGGACTGTGTGTTGGCGCTCGATCCGGCAACCGGAAAGATGAAGTGGTATTACCAGTTCACTCCGCACGATACGCGCGACTGGGACGCCACTGAGCCGAACGTACTGGTCGACGCCAACTTCCAGGGACAGCCTCGCAAGCTGCTGCTGCACGCCAATCGCAATGGATTCTTCTACGTTTTCGACCGGACCAACGGAAAGCTGCTGATCTCGAATTCATATATGCACCGCATTACCTGGGCGAGCGGAATCGGAGCGGACGGACGCCCCGTGCGGCTGCCGCCGGGCGACCTGAGTTGTCCCGATCACGCGACCAACTGGAACGGGACGTCGTTTAGTCCGGTCACGCAGCTTTATTATGTGATGGCGATCGAGAAGTGCGCGGTCAACCTCCTGCCGGGCAGTTGGAAGAACGCGCGTCCTCCCGAAGATCCGGGGCGAAAGTATCTTCGGGCGATCAACATCGAGACAGGCAAGGTGGCCTGGGAGGTCGCTCAAGAGGGGCCGATTGACGGCAAACGCGTGGCCGGAATCCTCGGCACGGCGGGAGGCCTCTTGTTCTATGGCGACCCGAGCGGATACTTTGTAGCTGCCGATGAGCGCGATGGCAGGACGCTCTGGCGGGTCCCATTGAATGCGACCATCAAGACGTCTCCGATGACCTATGCGGTGGACGGCGAGCAGTATGTCACCCTGGCCGTGGGGTCCAACATCGCGACGTTCGCGTTGCCGCGATAGGAGTTCTTCAGTGAACTTCGACGCCGGCCATGTCTTCGACAAACTGGACAATGGCTGAGTGGTCGAGGTCGCCCTTGCCGTCGTTCATCAGCGAAATCAGCATCTGCTGAACCATCGCAGTGAACGGTAGCGAGACCTTCATCGATTCGGCCGCCAGCAGCGCGTTGCGCAGGTCCTTCTGGTGAAGGCGAATGCGGAAGCCCGGTCTAAAATTGCGACTGATGACCATGGGCGCTTTCGCGTTGAGCACCGTGCTGCCGGCGAGCCCGCCTTTTACGGCCTGGAAGACGACATCGGGGTTGAGCCCGGCCTTGGTGGCGAGGACGAGTGCCTCGCCCATGGCGGCAATGTTACAGGCAACCATGATCTGGTTCGCGAGTTTGGTGACATTGCCGGCGCCTACGGGACCGGTCAGCGTCGCGCTGGAACCCATGCACTGAAACAGCGGAACAATGGCGTCAAAGACTTCCTTCTTGCCGCCCACCATGATGGCGAGCGTGCCGTCGATGGCTTTCGGTTCGCCACCGCTCACCGGTGCATCCAGGAACTCGACCCCGCGGGCCGTACACGCGGCTCCCACCTTCTGCGCCACGAGCGGACTGATGGAACTCATATCCACAACAGTCGAGCCGGACCGCGCGCCTTCCAGCACGCCACCTGTCCCGAGCACAGCAGCCTGGACGTCCGGACCATCGGGTAGCATCGTGATGGTGACCTCGGCCTTGCCGGCTGCTTCGCTGGCGGATGCACATCCCACTGCGCCGTCGGCGGTCAGCGCCGCCACCGAATCCGGGGCGATGTCGTAGACGAACAGTTCGTGCCCGGCCTTCATCAGGTTCCGCGCCATGGGTTTACCCATGATGCCAAGACCTACAAATCCGATTTTCATTGGCGATCCTCCAAATTGTCATGTTAGCGCTCCAGCGGCAGTGCAAACTCGCTGATAGAGTAGATTTGACTATGCGACAGATGGAACGGAGGTCATTTCTAGGATTGCTGCCGGGTGCGGCGGCGCTGGCGGTTGCGCAGCAGGCGGGGAAGGATGGGCTGCCGAATCGCCCCAAGGTGCCAGGGAATCTACGGCTGCGGGCGCGTCGGCGTGCGAAAGGGAAGGTTTCCGAGCAGGAATTAACGTGGCCGGCAGCGCGCACCGCCATCATCATCTGCGACATGTGGGACGCGCACACCTGCGCGCTGTCGGCGCAGCGCGTGGGGCTCATGGCCCCGCGCATGAATCAAGTGGTGAGCGCGGCGCGGAGCCTGGGCGTGATGATCATCCACGCGCCGAGCGACACCATGTCTTTCTATGAAGGCACGCCGTGGCGGCAGCGGATGAAGAATGCGCCCGCGGCTGCGTCACCGTTCCCGATCATCAACCGCTGTCCGCGGATTCCCGAGGAGGAACGCGCGTTTCCGATCGACGACAGCGCGGGCGGATGCGACGACCCGGTCGTAAAGAAGTTCAGCGGTCCGCCTTACCCATGGAAGCGCGAACATCCGGCGATTGACATTGTGGGCTACGACGGAGTCAGCGAGAGCGGCCAGGAGATCTACAATTTCTGCAAGCTCGAAGGCATCGACAAAATTGCGCTGATGGGTGTCCATACGAATATCTGCATCCTGAACCGGGGATTCGGGACGCGGCAGATGACGCGCTTGGGGTTCGAGGTAGTCTTGGCGCGAGACCTGACCGACGCCATGTACGATCCGCGGACCAGGCCGTTTGTCAGCCACGAGCGCGGAACCGAACTCGTTGTCGAACATATCGAGACGATGTGGTGCCCGTCGATTCAGAGTGTCGATCTGACGCGCGTCGTTCCGGGCTCCGCGGGACCTATCGCGTAGGGCGGCGGAGCCTCTAGACCCGGTCGAGGCTCAGGTTGCGCGTCAGGTCGAGGTTGTACTCATACCGGGAAAAATCCAATTTCCGGCCGTAGACAATCAGGGGTACCGCCGCTTCGTGTCGTGATCCATGCGACCGCACTTTCGTCCTTTCGCGGGGGGCATCGAGTTCGCCGAAAGCAACATCCTTGGCGCCCAAGACAAAGAGATGGCCAATTCGCTCCGGGTTCAGATGAAAGAGGCGGGCCGCTTCCGCCCGCTCGTACACTTCTTCGACACCGGGCGTGGACTGGAGTTCCGCGCGTGCCCGCGCCAGGTCCCCCGGCTTCTGCAAGTACACGTAGCAGGCGCCGCCGAGGTTTCCGTGATGGACCTTATGCTTGTCCCGGATGATCGGCACGGCTTCCGCCCTTACTCCCCGCGCATCGAGGACGCGCGCCAAGTCAATCGCTTCCCGCTTGGCGTTCATCCCGTGGTCCGCCGTCAGGTACAGTTCCAGACCGGGATTCTCATCCAGAATCTCGCCCATGAGGCGGTCAACATTGTGCAAGTGCTCGAGCGACGGCGCCTCTTCCGGCGCGTAGGTGTGCATCATGTAGTCGGTGGTGGACAGATACAAAAGGTCAGCGGTTCCTTCACGCAAAATGGTGCGGGCCGCGCGCAACGTCCAATAGTTCACTCCCGCCGAGTACATGTTCTCCTTGGGACCGATTTTTCCGATCCACTCCGGCGACGGCTTCTCGGCCGATACCGCGATATGAGCGCCCCGCGCGCAGAGTGTCCGCACCTTGTCTTTCGAAGTGACCAAAGCGGTCTTCCACCCACGCGCCCCGGCACGTTCGAAGATGGTCGGCCGCAGCAGATACTCGGCCGACTCCATCTCATGCGACGTCCCAGTCACCGGGTCGAACATGAAGTTCGTGGTAATGCCGTGCTCGGCGGGGAAACTGGCGGTGACCAGCGACGCGTTGTTGACATTGGTTACCGAAGGGATCACGGACTTGCCCGTCTTCTGCTGGCCTGCACGGCTGGCGCGCTTGAGGTTAGGCATATCGCTGCGCTCCAGATAATCGGGGCCGAACCCATCGAATAGCGCGATCAGCACCTTTCGATTGGCGGCGCGCAGGCGCACCGGCAAGCCCGCGGCTGTCAGCGAGGGGAGGAAATATCTTCGTGTGAGTAAGGACATCGTGGCGACTCGCAATTGCCCAGTTTCGCAAAACTCCGCTACGGTCCCCTAATGCCGGGGAATCACCTTTCCCACAATCTGAAAGCGATAGTCGGTGTAGGTCTTCATCGCGCCCTGCATCCAGATAAGGACGCGGTATCGGGAACTGGCCGGGATGATTGGACGAAGATTGTCAACCTTCGAGTTCGAAGTGATCGGAGTGAACAACCAAGTCTTTCCTGAGTTCTTCGTGCGGGCTTCGAAGATTTCCCAATGGGGGAGGGGTGCGCCGGTAACCGGGTCGGCGTTCGAAGAGAAATAGAGCGTGTTGGGGTCCTGCGGGTCGAGAGCGACGAGACCCGTGCAATCGTCGCCATCGGCATAGGTGTGGACGCGCGAACCGGCGAAGGCCAGAGGCGAGTCCACCCAGCGGGAACCATCAAAGTAGGCGTAACGATAACGATGATCGCGGCCGCGCTCGGCCATGGGTAGGGAACCGGAATTCGGTTGCACGGAGTAGGCCACAAATGGGCGGTTGAGCGGGTCCACTGCGAAATCGGCCAGCCAGGCTACCGACGTCGCTCCGGCCTGATAGATGAGTGTTGGCGCTGAAGGTGTAGCGGGGTCCGAAAACGAACGGTGAACCAGACTGTTCCCGTAATCGAAATGGTGGCCGAGGGTATAGACGGCGTGGATGAACCCTTGGGAAGTTGCAGCGTACTTGACGTACGGGACCGGAGACTTAGCGGACAGGGCGGGGGGAAGCCAAAGGAAGGGGGCGCCGAAAGCCACAGCCGGTAATGGCGACGTGGTGACCGACGGCATGCTCCTGCCGTCGAGCCCACGGAAGAAGGCGTAGACGCGCGATGGGGTGGCGATGAGGGAGGGAAAGCAGACGCGCGACGATGGTGTTGCCGTGACGGTGAATCCTTTCGTGTCCCACGAGTGATTCGAGGCCGTGCGGAAGTGGATCACGTTGTCGAGCGAATGCAGGGTGAAGGCAGCGAGAATGCGCCCGTCGCCTAAAACCGTGAGCGCCGGGGCAGAATGGTCGTTCAGCCAGCGCTTGCGCTCCGCGGGGGTCCGTGGCTGGTGCAAAGTCGCGCGTGAACGGTCGCCCGTCTCCAGGTTGTAAGAGACGACTTCGACGGCGCCGGCACGGGTGGGGTCGCGAACGCCCGCGGCGACCGACCCCACGTAGAGGTGCTTGCCGTGAATGACCGCGCGCTCATCCTGAAACCAATTCCAGGCGCCGTCGTCGTTAAGGACAATCGGTTCGGCCCGGCACGCCAGGGTAAACAAAAGGAGGCCGCGCCCGAGCGACATCCCCCTAGTGTAGACCTCTAATTATCGGACAACCGGACCGCCGGCAGGGGCGGGCGCACCATCGGATAAATTTTCGGGGACAATCCCGCTTGAATAGTCCCGATGAGCTGGAATCCGTGGCGCTGGTAAAGCGAAATGTTGCGGGGATTGCTCGATTCCAAGTAGGCTGGGAGCCGATCGCTATCGCATTCGGCCAGCGCATGCCGCAGCAACGCCGACCCAAAGCCTTGGCCCTGGTACTGGTCGTCGACGCCAATCAGCGGCAGATACCAGTGCGGCTCTCCGGGGTGGTAGCGGCCCATCTGCTCAAAGACCGACAACACCTCGTCGCGGATCGCGGGCGGCGCAGTCCGTTCCATCAGCGATCCCAGTTCATCCTGATCGGGCTCGACACCAGGCGGGAGCCAGAGCGCCGCGCCGGCGAAGCCATCCACGACGTGTGCGCTGTCGTAGACAAAGGCTTTTCCGCCGAACGCCCGAACAAACTCCGGGAAATGGGTCGCATATTGCTGCGCGTTGGGGTAGAGCCAGCGCACGGCCGGATCCGCCTGAAACGCCCGCACCATGGTTGAGACAACCCGATCCTCGTCGTTCGGGCTGGCAGTCTTGATGGCGGTTGTCATCGTTGTTGTCACAGAATTCTCCTCGCAAACAAAGACGCGGAATCCTGGGACGATCAGGCTCAAGTAACTACGGTCCGGTTTCGACGGGCAAGTCCTCGCGGGCGCTCCATTCCTGGAACGACCCGTCATAGAGCCGCACATCCAAACCAAGGCGGCGGGCGGAGTAATAGAGCACGGTGGCCTGCATCCCGATGTGACAGTAGGCGACGTAGGTCTTTCCTTCCTCAGTGGTGATCCGCCGGCGCAGGTCATCCAGGGGCAGCATCCTGCCATCGCTATCCATCAGCGATGTGTAGGGTACGCTCCGTGCCCCGGGAATACGGCCGGCGCGCGGCATCGTGCCGGGATCCTGCCCGGAATGGAAATTGGGTAGACGAGCATCGAGCAGCACCGTATCGCGTTGATGCAAATGTTCCTTGATCCAACTCGCGGTGGCCAGGCGCGACGGGTCGATTCGCGCTACGAGACTTCCCTTCACAGCCGCGCGCGTCTCCGTACTCACTGGCTGTCCAGCCGCACGCCAGGCGTTCAAGCCGCCGTCCAGCAGCGAGGCACGGCTGCCCAGGCCAAGCACGTCGAGCGTGAACCAGACGCGTGTGGCGCCCTGGACCGACCCTCCGCCGGCGTAGACGACAATTCGCGACGCGTTCGAGACACCGGCGCCTTCCAAAGTGGCAAGCAGGCTGGCTTCATCGGGCAGTTCGAGCCGCAGGCCGCCGGCGCCGGTCCGCGAAATCGCCCCCAGATCCAGCAACTGCGCACCGGGTATGTGTCCGGCGGCATAGTCTTTCTCGGTGCCGGAATGCAAGATGACCAGTCCGGGCGTCTTGAGTTGGCCGGCCAGCCAATCGACGGAAACGAGCAGAGACTGCTCACTCTGTGCGGCGAGCGGTAACAGGAAACTCAGGTAGGCAATCGCAAGGTAGCGCATCGGTTCAACGGAAGCGGAAGGCCCTGTGATTCTATCACGAGACCATTGCCTGACCGTTCTTCGTCGAGACCGTGAAATTTTGTCAGTTGACGTCCGCCCCCTTAATGTGACATGTTTTATCAAATTCCTTTTTGCGGATGCTTCGCCGCCGAAAGTGTAATTTACACGAGAGGGGAGTTCAAAATGTACAGATTGCTTGCAGCGTTGACGCTACTCAGTCTAAGCGCTTTGGCGCAAGACTATCGCGGCAAAGTCCAGGGCGTTGTCGCGGATTCTTCCGATGCCGCTGTCGTCGGCGCAAAGGTCACCATGCGCAACACCGGTACTGGTATCACCGTAACCCGCGATACCGGCGCCAACGGCGCCTTCCTGTTCGATAACGTTGAACCCGGAACCTACACCGTCTCGGCTGAACTGGCGGGCTTTTCTCGCCAAGTCCAGGAAGGCGTTCTGGTTCAGACCCGCGCGGACGTCACCGTCAACTTCTCGCTCAAGCCCGGCCAAGTCGTCGAGACCATCAACGTCTCTGCCCAAGCCGTCACTCTCCAATTCAACACTTCGACTCGCGAGCTCACCATCGACCGGAAGATGTTGATGGATCTGCCTGTCAAGGCGCGCAACCCCTTCACCCTGGCTCTCCTCGACCCCGCCGTGGTCAGCCGGTACACGGCTGAGAAGAATCCCTTCTTCATGTGGTCGTCTTCGCAAATGGACGTCGGCGGCGGCACATCGACCAAGAACGACCTGCTTCTCGACGGGGCACCCCTTCAGATTGGACCCAAGGGGTCGTATGCTCCTCCGATGGATGCGGTCCAGGAATTTTCCATCCAGCAGAATTCCGTGGACGCCGAGTTCGGTCACTCCGCAGGCGGAACCATGTCGGTCTCTATGAAGTCCGGCACCAACGAAATCCACGGAACCGCTTATTACTTCGGGCGCAACCCGACCTTCAACGCCGTTGTGAATCCGATCACTCGCACCCCCAACTTCATCCGCAACCACATTTGGGGCGGCACCGTCGGCGCACCGATCATCAAAAACAAGCTCTTCACCTTTGTCTCCTACGAAGGCTGGCGCACCAAGGAGCCCCGTGACGGCGTCCGCACCGTTCCCACCGACCTGGAACGGAACGGTGACTTCTCCCGATCTCTGAACCGCGCTGGTGGCCTTCGCACGATTTTCGACCCCACCACCACCGTTCTTGACGTTGCCACCAATACGGCCAGCCGTCAGCCCTTTGCCGGCAACATCATCCCCGCGAGCCGCATCGACCCCACGTCACGCCGCATCATGCAGGACTTCTGGGGTCCCAATAACGCCGGCGATGATCTGTCGGGTTCCAATAACTTCAAGACCTCCTACGCCTGGCCCATGAAGAATTTCAATTTCTCCGACCGTACCGATTGGAACATCAGCGATAGGCTGAAGGTCTTCGGCCGTTATTCCCGCTTCAAGACGACTCTTGACCAGGACAACTACACGCCCAACAATTCCCGCGCCATGCCCAACGACAACGGCGGCGTCATGAACTCCCGCAACATTGGCGGTGATCTGGTCTGGACGCAATCCGCGACTACGGTTTGGAATTTCCGCGGTAGTTTCGCTTCCCTCGAAGACGATTACTCCGCGCCCGCCGCGGCCGTGGGCGTCCAAGGCCTCTCCGAGTTCTGGCCCAGCAACCCCTGGTACACGCCCTATACGAAAGATATGCCGCTCGTCTACTACCCCTACATCGGCATCAACGGTCAAACCACCGCCGGTTACGGCAAGGGTGGCTACTGGTATCAGCACCCCCGCCACTACTCTTTCAGCGGCAAGATGTCCCAAGCCCGTGGCAAACACTACTTCAAGGCCGGCGCCGAACACCGCCGCCATATCGGGACCGGCATCTTCCCCAACCTGATGAACTTCAACTTTTATCCGGACACCACTGCTGATACTTACCTCCGTCCGGATACCGCGCGCTTCGGTGATGCCCACGCCTCCTTCCTTCTCGGGGCTGTTGACGATCGCTCCAACGCGACCGGTGTACCATTCCAACAAGCGTATATTCCGTTCATCGGCCTCTATGTCCACGATGACATCAAAATCAACCGCCGTCTGACGGTGAACGTTGGACTACGGTATGAATGGGAATCGGCCCCTTACGCCGATAACGACATCTATTCCCGCTATCTCGATTTGGATGCTCCTAACCCGGCCATCCGCCAATCGCCACCAGCCATCCCCGCGGATCTTGTGGCCCTTAACGCTCCCAAGTGGAACGGTCAGTGGGTTTTTACGGACGACAACAACCGAAAGCCATGGACTACCCAGCGCAACATCTTCCTGCCGCGTATTGGCATGGCCTATCGCGTCAGCGACAAGACTGCGCTCAACATTGGCTTCGCACGCTACGTGGTTCCGGTCGTGACTATCGCCGGTACCCTTTCAACCTGTAACTGGTGCCCCGGCTTCCGCCAAACGTCAAATCCGCTGCCCAACGTGGAAGGGAGGCCCCAGGCGTACCTGTCCAATCCATTCCCCGCCAGCAATCCGCTCCAGTTACCCATCGGCAAGACGCTGGGCGGCTACACCAACGTGGGGAACGCAGTAAACTTCCCCGACCAGAACTACCGAGCCCAGTCCAACGACCGCATCAACTTCACGATCATGCGCGAGATTCCCGGTGCCTTTAAGGTGGACGCCACCTGGTTTATCAACGCCGGCCGGAATGTTCCCCATAACATCAACCTGAACATGGCGAACCCCGATTTTGGTTACACCTACAAGGCCCAGCTCTCCCAGAACATCAACAACCCCTTCTACAACTACCTCACGCCGACCCAATTCCCCGGCACGCTCCGCAATGCCCGCCAGGTTACCCGTGGCAGCCTTCTGCGCCCCTATCCGCAGTACGGGGACATCACGGTGAACAACGTTGGTGGGAACTGGCGCAGCCGTTACCAGGCTCTTCAGCTTCGCGTTCAGCGTACTTACTCCGCCGGCGCCAGCGTCCTGGTGGCCTACAACTACAACCAGGAACGGAACGAAGCCTTCTTCAACGACATCCAGCAGTACGCCGATCAGGTGTTCTGGCTGGGTTCGAACAATGCGCGCCACCGCCTGACGATCGCCGGAACGTACGACTTCCCGGTCGGCAAGGGCCGTGCGATCGGCGCCAGCATGCACCCGGTTGCCAACGCGATCATTGGCGGCTGGCAGATCAGCGGTATCTACACCTACCGCTCCGGCGAGTTCCTCCGCTTCCCGCAAGCCGACGTCAGTGGCGAGCCCGGCATTTCCAATCCCGGCCCGGCCAAGTGGTTCAATACCGATGCCTTCAAGATTCCCACGGCCTTTACGCCTCGAAGCAATCCGTATCAGTACGATGGCGTGACCGGGCCGATCTTCTGGAGTGCTGATGGAACTATCTCGAAGTTCTTCCCCATCTCGGAAAGCAAGAAGTTCGAGTTTCGTTTCGAAGCCTACAACCTGACCAACTCGCTTATGTGGGCCAACCCCGTCATGACAGTCGGCAACGCGCTCTTTGGCCGCTCCACGGCCCAGGCCGTGACAAACCGCGGACGTGAAATCCAATACACGCTGCG